>CAZQDI010000059.1:0-22073 GCA_964591785.1 uncultured Roseivirgaceae bacterium | reverse complement strand
TAACATGTGAATAATTGTTAAGGTTAAAACCAACATTTTACCTTTGGCGTTCTCAAAAGAATTGAATCAAAGAACAGTAGACAATAATTGCTGGCTGGAATGAATTTTACGAAAAAGACCGGATTGGGGTTAGCCTTTTTTTTAACATGTTTGTTGCACATTCAAGCGCAGGATGATGTCAACATTAAACTTGGGAATAGTGAGATTGGCTTGAATCAGTACTACACCATTACCATTGAAGTCAAGAACGACCGACTAAAACAGTATAGTGAGTTTCCACAGATTGAAGGGTTCATCAAGAGAGGGACTTCTTCCTCAACCACCACCAATTTTGTGAACGGAAGAATGTCTTCCACACAAAGTCTGACTCAGAATTATCAAGCTACTGAGCAAGGAAACTTCTTGTTAGGACCCTTTTTCATGACGATTAATGGAAAGGAAGTGAGGTCTGAGGGAACACAAATTAAGGTTGGAGAAGCGATCCAGAGGCAATCAACCAGGAGAAATCGCGATCCTTTTGATGATTTTTTTGGAAGAAGAAACAGTGAGCCAGCTGAGTTTGTAGATGTGAAAGCAGATGCATTCGCCGCACTTAGTGTAGATAAGAAGGAAGTCTATGTTGGTGAAGGGTTTACGGCCACGCTGGCATTTTACGTAGCCGAATCAAATCGGGCAGAAATGAGGTTTTACGACCTCTCCAATCAAATAACAGAAATTGTCAAGACTGTGAAGCCCTCCAATTGCTGGGAAGAGAATTTTAGTATTGACCAGATAGTTGGAGATCCTGTCAATATCAATGGTAGAAACTACACCAGGTACAAAATTTATCAAACTTCGTACTACCCGTTAACAGTGCAGGACATTGAGTTCCCATCAGTCGGACTGAAAATGATTAAGTACAAAGTAGCCAAGAATCCCTCGTTTTTTGGCAGAAATAGACAGGAAGACTATGAGACATTCTATTCGAAGCCAAAGACAGTCCAAGTCTCGGAATTGCCGGCCCACCCGCTAAAAGACATTGTTGCAGTTGGTAATTATAGACTTGAAGAAACGCTGAGTTCCGATAACCTTGAAACGGGTCAAAGTTTCAATTATGATTTTAATATTCTAGGAGAAGGAAACATTTCTTCGATCGAAGCCCCCACGCTTCCCGAGGATTCTGAGTTTGACTTTTACGCCCCAAACATCAAGCAGAATGTCACGCGATCAAATGGAAGAGTTCGAGGGACTAAGGGGTTCAATTTCTACGGCATTCCCAATGAACCCGGGACATATGATCTTAAAGACTACTTTTCATGGATCTATTTTGATCCTGTCAGAGAAACCTATGACACTCTTAAATCTGAACTTAGTTTGGTGGTCACAGGTGATAGTAGAAAAAACCTATCAATAGCCTCGAATGATCTTGGTGACTTTTATGATCGAATTGATGAGGCGGATAATTCACTGCAATCTCTTAATGGCAGTAATTGGTTTACTATTTTAGTCAATATATTAGTGATCTTAATTCTGGGGCTTACAGCTTTCATGCTGTTCAGGAAAACAGCTTAAATCTATGAGCAATACATTCGGGAAAATTTTGAAGGTGACTTCTTTTGGGGAGTCACATGGAGCAGGTGTTGGCGTTGTCATTGATGGATTTCCAGCAGGGATAAGCTTGAATACGTCTTTTATTCAATCTGAATTGGATCGAAGGAAACCCGGTCAGTCACGCATTACTACCCAGAGAAAGGAAGAAGATGCCTTTGAATTTTATTCTGGCGTTTTTGAGGGTCTGTCCACTGGGGCACCGATAACTATTTTGATTCATAATCGAGATCAAAAAAGTAAAGACTACGATCACATCAAAAATCAGTATAGGCCCTCTCATGCTGATTTCACCTATCAGGAGAAGTACGGGGTTCGTGATTATCGAGGTGGGGGAAGAAGCTCAGCCAGAATAACTGCCGGTTGGGTGGCCGCCGGAGCTGTTGCAAAGCTCTTATTGAGGGATTTAGGAGTAACTTGTAATGCGTTCGTTTCGCAGGTCGGAGACTTAAAATTGGAAAAGCACTACAGCGAATTGGATCTTGCTAAAACAGAAACAAATGATGTTCGCTGTCCGGACAGCGAGATGGCTGAACAAATGTTTCACTATATCGACCAGGTTAGAAAGGATCAGGATACTATTGGCGGAATTGTGACCGGAGTCATTCAAGGGGTACCGATTGGTCTTGGGGAACCATTGTTTTCGAAGTTGCACGCAGTGTTGGGTCAGGCAATGCTGTCAATAAATGCAGCCAAAGCATTTGAGTATGGAAGCGGTTTCGAGGGGGTCAAAATGAGAGGCTCTGAGCATAACGACCTGTTTGAGGTTAGTGAGGGAAAGACTAAAACCAAATCCAATCACTCGGGAGGCATACAAGGGGGTATCACAAATGGAGAGGACATCTATTTTAATGTCGCTTTCAAACCCGTTGCTACCATCATGCGCGATCAACAATCCATCGATAAATTGGGAAATGAAGTAACAGTTTCGGGTAAAGGCAGACATGATCCCTGTGTAGTGCCAAGAGCTGTTCCTATTGTTGAGGCAATGTCTGCCATAGTCATCGCGGATTTCTGTTTGTTGGCTCAAACCAATAAATTGCAGGGCTGAGCCCAAATATTTTCAATCATTAAGTAAATTAAATGAAGAAGCTTCCCCTTCACACTAAAATCATTATTGGCCTGGTAGCAGGAATCGCATATGCATTCCTTTCCAGTGCATTGGGATGGAATGAATTTACGATCAATTGGATAGACCCTTTTGGGACAATTTTTATCAGACTGCTCAAATTTATTGCCGTTCCTCTGGTACTTTTTTCCATAATTAGTGGAATTAGTGGTTTGAGTGATATTTCCAGGTTAGGTAAAATGGGGGGTAAGACGCTTGGATTCTATCTAATTACTACATTGCTAGCGGTCACGGTTGGGCTTGGTTTGGTAAATATTATTAAGCCGGGTACTCATCTCGATGATGACCAAAGAGCCAAGAATAGAGTCTCCTATGAACTTTGGGCAAACAGTGAAGGGATCGAAATAAAGGACAATAAAAATTTTCTTAGGGATCCTAATTACAGAGAACTCGTGCAAGTGGTTTCCGGGGAAGAGCAAGTACTGGCAAATGACCGGGTGGAGACCATGAAGAAAAATGCTGCGAGTAGCAAAGACGCACCGCCTCTGCAATTTGTCGTTGATATGGTGCCAGAGAATCTGGTTTTGTCTATTTCCAATAATGGACTTATGCTGCAAGTAATTTTCTTTGCGATATTCTTTGGCATCTCTATAGCCGTACTCCCGAATGAAAAGACAAAGCCTGTGGTTGATTTTATCCATAGTATCAATGAAATTTTCTTAAAGATGGTGGATTCGGTAATGAAGGCGGCTCCCTACTTTGTCTTTGCACTGCTGGCAGGCGTCATCGCAAAGATGGCAGATTCACCTGCTGAAGTACTTGAAATCTTTATTGGATTAGGTTCCTATTCTGTGACGATGTTCATTGCCCTTGCCTTCATGGTTTTTGTATTCTATCCCGTGATTTTATCTTTCTTGGTGAAAGGGATGAACTACAAGCGATTCTTTAAAAATATGAGCCCTGCTCAGTTAATGGCTTTTTCCACAAGCTCCAGTGCAGCAACCTTGCCTGTCACAATGGAGTGTGTTGAGGAAAATATGGGTGTTTCAAAGAATATTACAAGCTTTGTACTGCCGATAGGTGCAACCGTAAATATGGATGGAACTAGCATCATGCAAGCTGTAGCAGTAATATTTATGGCACAACTTCACATGGTAGACCTTAGTCTATCCCAACAGCTCACAATCGTATTTACCGCAACTTTGGCTTCAATAGGGGCTGCTGCAGTTCCAAGCGCAGGTTTAGTAATGTTAATTATCGTTTTACAGTCGGTAGGTTTGAACCCTGCCTGGATCGCAATTATTTTTCCTGTGGACCGGATTCTTGATATGTGCAGGACAGTAGTAAATGTGACAGGTGATGCAACTGTAGCTACTTTGGTAGCAAGCACCGAGGGTGAATTAAGAGATTAATTCAATTATACAGTGGTACCGATTGCATTCACAATCAAGTACAATCCAATTAGTAAAACTGATAGAGTGGCGTAGAAAACTGTTAATAAGGGCTTTTTGTTTACCATGATACTATTTTGATTTAGGGTATAACAAAGATCGCATAAATTTCTTTGACTCCATTCTTAGAAAAGTCCAGTTTATCGATACTTCAAATTGATTGATCTAACCAGATACAAATAATGAGTTCCTGAAACTTTTAGAGCACTTTTGCACTTTAGTTTCAAAAGCCCTTTAAAAATGGAAGAAAACGTCAGCCCGATATCGATATATACAGAGTCAAATCCAAATCCAAACTCGTTAAAGTTTGTTGCCAATCGAATGCTAATGCCCGAAGGGGTGAGTCGAGATTATCCTTCTCAGGAACAAACATCTGATGCACCGCTTGCAAAAGCGATCTTTGACAATTATGATTTTGTGACAGGTGTCTTTTATATGAACAACTTCGTTACAATTACGAAAAAGGATGATACAGATTGGTTTGAAGTCAAAGGGAAACTACAACACTTTATTAAAGAGTGGATTCAGGATGGTAAGGATGTCATCACTGAAGAAATAGTGGACACAATGGATGAAGAGCTTACTGGAAATGATGCCGAAGCAAAGATCAAGGGAGTACTTGAAGAGTACATAAAGCCAGCAGTGGAGATGGATGGCGGGGCAATAAAACTTGCTTCATATAAAGAAGGAGTGGTCACGGTTTCGCTCCAGGGTTCTTGCAGCGGATGTCCTTCTTCAACAATTACTCTTAAAAATGGTATTGAGAATCTGCTTAAAAGAATGGTTCCAGAAGTAAAGGAGGTTGTTGCTGAAGAGGGGTGAGTAAGTACTTAGACGCATTGGCGTCCAATAGAATTCTTGTCTATGGGAAGGTTCAGGGGGTATTTTTCAGAGCCTCAACGCAAAGTATTGCAAGTGATTTAGGCCTGAAGGGCTGGGTAATGAATGAAAGCGACGGTTCTGTTTCAATTTTAGCTACGGGACCAATTGGAAAAATTGAGAAGTTTATTGCATGGTGTCATGAAGGGCCAATTTTGGCAAGGGTAAATCGTGTGATTACTGAAGAAGTGGACTATGAGGACTTTAAGGAATTCTCAATTCGAACTTCCTAAGTATTGCTTATCAAAATCTAGAATCTCAGAAAGGGTAAGATTAGGTTGGTCTTTAATGGCAATATCAGTCCCTATTTCTATTGCACTTGATTTCCACTCAAACTTTGTGTGCTTTATTGATTTTAAAGGAATGCCTTCTTTTATTAATGTTAGTGCTACTATTTGGATATCCTCCAGAGGTACATCATCACCGTAGTATATGATATTACTGCCAAGACCTGCTGTCTCTGTGGCAGGTTTTTGATGCATATAGTACCCCATCTCCTCCAATTTGTACACTCCAATGCCATCTTTGTTATGTCGATAGTAGCGGACAAAAATATCCTTTCTAAGTCCATCCGGAGGAAGATTTTCGAGTATGGGATCAAGGTACCTGACCTTTAGATCACTGAGAGCACTTTCTTCCTTCGAAGTCGATTTGACACTTTTACCTGGTGGTACATCCTTGTTGCTTTTACTTTTCTTGGGGACTTTCTTCTTTGAGGTGTTGAATTTTTCAGGTGCCTTTTTTACATACTTCTCCACTCGCTTCTTTTCCATAGCATCGTATTTCTCGCCATCAAAGCTGGTCATTTGGAGCAATTTAATTATGCCCAGAAATGCGATCGTCATGATAAGGTATTTTACACCATTTGCCATAGCTGTCATTGAATTTTGACACCATTAAATTACTAAAACGCTTGAATAAGTCACAAAAAAACCCTGCATCCAAAGAATGCAGGGTCTCAAAGGTGTAAAAATATTTATTTGTTTCGATTAAGATCCACAACGACAGGTGTCGCAATAAAAATAGAAGAATAGGTTCCGATGACGATTCCTACAATCAATGCAAAAGAGAATCCTTGAAGTACTGCACCACCGAAAAGGAATAGTACAAGAACAACAATAAGTGTTGTGATCGAGGTAATAAAAGTTCTACTCACTGTGCTGTTTAGTGCCTCATTGAATACTGGAACTAACTCCGAGCCTGCCTTTATTCCCATGTTCTCTCTGATTCTGTCAAATACGACCACAGTATCATTGATCGAATAGCCAATGATCGTCAGGATTGCCGCAACAAAAACCTGATCAGCTTCAAATGAGATACCTAACAAATTTGCAATTGCAAATGCGGAGAGAACAAACAGTGTATCATGGAAGAGAGCAATGATGGCTCCGAGTCCAAATTGCCATTTCCTAAATCGGAAAACGATGTATACAAAAATGCATATCAACGCAATGACTGCCGATTTGTAAGAGGAGTTTTTGATGTCATCAGCAATGGTTGCACCCACTTTTGATGAACTTGAAATGGTGAATTGCTCCGGAGTAATGTCACTCCCCTCCGGGACATAGGTAAGTCCTTGAGATTCAGATATACCTTTTATCAATTCGTTTCTTACTGCTAGATCTGCTTCGTCAGTCTCGTCATCAATTAGGTAGCTGGTTGTCACTTTTAGGATGTTTTCAGCTCCAAAGGTCTTTACCTCCGTCCCTGCATCTTCAAAGTAACCATTGTCTAGAGAGATCTTAAGCTCGGTTGGGGCGATAGGTTCATTCAGAGTGATCACATAAGATCGTCCACCTTTAAAATCAACACCAAGGGTAATCCCTTTTGTAAGCATTGCAATCACCCCAACAGTAATGAATGCTCCACTGAACAAATAGGCCATTTTTCTCTTAGTCAAGAAGTTGAAATTGAGGTTAGTCAAGGCGTTCCTTGAAAATGCATTTGCAAAAGAAAGTTTTGCCTTATCGCCTTTCTTCGAAAAGGCTTCAACAATAACTCTGGTGATAAATACTGCACTAAAGAAAGAACAGACGATACCAATCATTAGAGTGATGGCAAAACCTTTTACTGGCCCCTGACCCAGAGTGAAAAGGATGAAACCTACTATAAGTGTGGTCACGTTCGCGTCAAAAATAGACCAGTAGGCTTTAGAATAACCTGAAGATATTGCCGCTTTTAGTCCGGCGCCATTTCTCAGCTCCTCCTTAATTCTCTCGAAAATTAGCACGTTAGCGTCAATTGCCATCCCGATAGTAAGGACAATTCCTGCTATTCCAGGCAGTGTTAGTGATGCGCTGAACTGAGCCAGGATTCCCATGATGAAGAATACATTGAAGAACAACGCAACATTTGCGATTAGTCCCCCCTTGGCATAATAGACCACCATGAAAACAATCACGATGATGAGGCCCACCATAATTGAGTTGAGACCTTGAGCAGAAGCCACCTTTCCAAGCGTAGGCCCTACCACTACATCCTCAACGATGGTCGTTGGCGCTGGCAAAGAGCCTGCTTTTAAAATATTTGCCAAATCTTTTGCTTCTTCGATGGTTTCAAATCCGCCTGAAATTGAGGAGCTTCCATTGGGGATCTCTCCCTGAACATATGGCGCAGAGAACACATAGTTGTCCAGAACGATGGCGATTCTATTACCGATATTTTCTCGAGTCATCTTGCCCCAGACTCTTGAACCTGCGGCATTCATTTGCATGCTTACTTCGGGTTCAGCTCGTTCATTTAGAGAAGCAGTTGCATTAGAAATGGTTTCACCCGTCAAAGAAGCTTTACCAGACCTGCTGGTTTTGATCGGGTATAGTTCCAACACATCTGGAGCTGTTAGATTATCTTCCGGCTTGTCTTTGGCTTTGACATCCCATAGGAATTTCATGTCGTTGGGAATGATGGCTTTAACATCTTCTCTTTCTAAGATTCTATTGATTCTTGCTGTGTCACTCATATTGTACAACAAGCCTCCTCCATATTGCTGAGCT
Organism: uncultured Roseivirgaceae bacterium; assembly: GCA_964591785.1. GTDB lineage: Bacteria > Bacteroidota > Bacteroidia > Cytophagales > Cyclobacteriaceae > Ekhidna. The sequence continues at coordinate 14,094 of CAZQDI010000059.1, read as the reverse complement.
TGAACCAACAAATCAAACAAGTCAGATTGCCTTGTATTGATCAACGAATCCAGACTTGCATCTCGATCCAGGCTATCATTTTGAGTTAACTGAAGTGAGTCAGAAGTGGTTGAATCGTCAGCTGATAGAAGTTGATCATTGTCACTGAGAAGTGAACTTAAATCATCTTTGATGGCCTGATCTTCAGCAGATACTTCGTAGAATGAAGAATCACTTTTCATCTCCTCAACGAGCATATTATTGATTGAAAGCAGGACAGGTCCTACATTTTGTTGCTGATGAACTTCCCAAAATTCAAGTTTGGCAACTCCTTGAAGCAGTTTTCTTACACGCTGAGGATTATCTACTCCCGGAAGCTCTATTTGAATCCGGCCTGTGCCTTGTAATCTCTGAATGTTTGGCTGCGACGTTCCAAAACGGTCAATTCTGGTTCTTAATATATTGAAAGATCGATCTATGGCACTTTCAACCTCAGTATTAATTATATCAAGGATTTCAGCGTCGGTACTTTGTAGACTTATTCTTCCTCTGTTAGCAGCAGTAGCAAATATTTGTGCGAGTTCTTTTTGGGGCGCAGAATTTTTGAATTCCTTATAAAACTCTTCTACAAAATTGAGCTGTGTCCCTTTAATATTTTCTTTGCCTTGATTTAAAGCGCCAAGAAAATCTGGGTCTGAGCTATTACCACTAAGACCTTTGAGAATGTCTATCGGAGATACTTCTAAGGTGACATGCATGCCACCTTGAAGGTCCAGCCCAAGGTTCAATTCTGTTTCTTTAATCTCCTTAAACGTGTAATCCAGTCCAAGTAGATTGTATACTGGTTCGTTCCAGATCGAATCAAGGTAGCGTTGCTTCTCGGTTACATCTGATAAACCATCTTCACCAAGAGTGGCTTCCGTTGCTTGTTCTTGAATGTTTTGAGATACGAATGTAAATGACAGGTAATAGATACAGAGCAATGAGATCAGTATCGTCAGAAATATGATAAATCCTTTGTTTTTCATTAGTTATTGATTGTTGATGGATTTCCATCAAGTGAGTAAAATTTGAGAATATGTTGGTGGGACGAACTTGTGCTAGCTAGGGTGCATTTGGTGCTATGAATCTCCGGAAGAGAACCTTAAGTGCTTTTTGAGAAGTAATGGCTATCTTCCCAAGAATGACTCCCTTTTCATCCACAGGCTCTCCCTGTATGAATTCTTGCAAAAGAATGGATTGAAAGCCAAGGTTTACTTGTGGTCCGTTGGAAGGAACTGCTTCAGAAACTGTGGCTTTTTCATCGGAGTGCTTAGATTCCGACTGTGATTGCTCTTGGCTATCTTCTCTATCGAAATTACTGGTTGTAATTGTGGACTGAGATAATACGAATAGCCCGATAAGTAATCCTACCAGTAGCTGAAGCGATTGAGTCGATATGGAGTTGAATCTTTTCAAAGGGACCGCAAATGTAGCAAAATCATTGATTTAGAAAAGTAGCTATTACTCTTAGAGCGGTATCAAAGCTGGTGTAGTTCGGGATAATAAGATCAGACCATTGCTTGGCAGGCTCAATATGTTGCTTGAACGCAGGCGTCACATGATGTTGATATCTGTAAATCACATCGTGAAGATCGTATCCACGCTCTTCGGCATCCCGAATAATCCGTCGGCTCATCATCAAGTAATCAGGGGCATCAACAAACAATTTGAGATCTAGTAAGCTGCGAATCATTTCAATTGAAAGCACAAAAATTCCCTCAACCAGGATGACCTGAGCGGATTCGACTCGAATTTTTTTGGAAGTGCTTTTGTCGTTATTAAATGTGTACTCATCAATCTCGATGGAATTGCCAGCCATTAGTTTTTTCAGATCTTCGACATATAAATCAATATCAATTGACTCAAGTTTATCAAAGTTCTCTACTTTGTTTTCATCACGAGGTTGTTTGTCCAAGGAGATGTAGTAGTTGTCCATGGAATGCAGAGAGGCGTCAGGAAGACGCTCCATGAGCTTTCTCATGAATAGTGTTTTTCCCGAGCCGCTACCTCCGGTAATTCCTACTACTAACGGTTTATCCATTCGCTGAAAGGTGATTGATTAATTTTTTGACCGCTAGTGCACGGTGTGAGATCTTATTCTTTTCTTCAGATGACATTTGCGCGAATGAAACAGTATACCCATTAGGTTGAAAAATGGGATCATAGCCAAAACCACCATTACCTGTTCTAGCTCTTAGAATGGATCCCATGACTTCACCTTTGAGCTGGATTTCAATGCCAGAAGAGTCAATGAACGTGATAACAGCTGCAAAGTATGCATTTCTGTTTTTGGAGTCCTCTAGGTTGGCAAGTAATAAGTCTATGTTTTTCTGATCATCTCTCTCCTCACCGGCATACCTAGCGGAATAGACACCAGGAGCTCCGTCTAATGACTCTACACATAAGCCACTGTCATCTGCAAAAACAGGGATTTTGAATCGATCGTAGACATATTTTGCCTTTATACGTGAATTCTCTTCAAACGTATTTCCAGTCTCTGGGATCTCCTCTTGTACTCCAATATCATCTAATCCAATGACCTTGTGGATCCCAAAAAGCAGTTGGTTTAATTCAGCTATTTTGTGCTGATTATGTGAGGCAAAACAGATTTCCATCAATCTTCCAATGGAGGCTGCTTGACCACGTCAACTGGAAACAACTCAAAAGCAATAACAGTATTGGGCGGAATGAGGACTCCGGAACCTCCTTGGCCGTATGCTTGGGCGGACGGTATCACGATCAGTGCCCTTCCACCTTCTTTCATGTTTCTGAAAGTTGCTGAAACACCTTGCTCAAACCCATTGATAAACCTCCCTGAGATTGGCCATCCTGAGGCTGTGTAAGTAATTTCAAATGGCTCATACGATCGATCCTCTTCAAAGGCAATCAATAAACTCAGTTGCTCAAGAGAGGCCTCTACTCCGACAGTGTCGGCCTGAACCAACGTTCTAATGCTGTCAGCAATCTCCTTGATCGAGCTATCAAAAATCGTGTCGTTTAGTGTCTTCCCAAGGTAATGGAATTTTACAATGTCACTTTCATCAATAAATTCTCCATCACCTGAATCAAGTATCACATAGTGAACGCCGGTCAAAAGAATACTATCCTGACCCGTGAGTCCAAGGTCGTCTATGTAGTTCACAATGGTGGCACTATCTTCAGCGGCCTGTATGGCAGGGTCGATAGGAGGCTCTATTTCTGTGCCACATGACCCCAACATCAATACTCCATAAACTCCTAGAACAAGAAATAGATGCTTCATTTTGATCAATTGTATTTTGTTACTCTACCTCAACAATTTCAACATCAAAGACCAATACCGAATTGGCTTTAATGATTGCTCCTTGAGCCCGAGGTCCGTATGCCATCGGACTAGGTATATATAAGGTTGCTTTCGTACCTTGATTCAACTGAGAAATACCATCATGCCAGCCGGAAATGACAGGACTTGCCCAAATCTGGATAGGGTAAGGCTGGTATTGCCGTTGCGGAGTGTAAAGACCTTGCTCCTTGGCAACCTCTTCAACACTGGTATCAAAGTATTCTCCTGATAGTAATCTCCCGCTGTAGTTTACTTGAACACTTTGACCTAATTCAGGAACGGGGCCATTACCCTGTTCTGTGATGACATATCTAACACCAGCATCCGTACTGTTGGCTTCAATCCCATTTTCTTCTAGGTACGAATCTATGATGTCAATGTCAGTGGCCATTTGATTAGGATCTAATTGTGCAATTGTTTGATCTCTTCTCATTTCAATGGACTTTCTCTGATACTCTTCCATCGTAACTTGTTTGATAAAAGAAGCTGATACATTGACAAGGTCTTCAGCAGCAACAGAATCAGGTAGTCTTCCTTTAAAATTTTCCAGAAAGAGATCAGCGGCACTTATTTGATACCCGATACTATCTCCAACTTTCATTCGTCCAAGTGCTTCGAAAAAGTCCCCTTCATTTTTCAAGAAATTGGAATCCACCTTTACCGGAGCAGGGGAATCCATGGTGGACTCGAATAGAATTTTTCCCTGAACAGTTTCATATTTGAGTAGGAAGTAAGAGATTAAACTATCTGAGGGACTATCATTATTACCTTTTTTGTAGTAGGTGACAACGGTCCCATTAGCAGCTTCGAAGGTCTGTCCTCCTCCACAACTGACTAGCGTAATAGCTATAAATAAGTAGAATAGTTTTTTCATTAAACTCTGGTATTTAAAACGTTCTTTTTAATTAAATCTTTAAATCTTGCTACTGTTTTTTCTAATGTAAGCGTTGATGCGCCGCCAGCAGCATTCTTATGTCCACCTCCACTAAAATATTCTTCCGCAAATTTGTTAACAGCCACATCCCCAACACTTCGGAAGGATAATTTGATCTCACCATCACGCTGGATAATAATCGCGGCAACCATGATTCCTTTGATGGAGAGGGCATAGTTTACCAACCCTTCCGTATCTCCTTGTTTAAGGTCGAACCTGGAAAAATCTTGTTCATCAATAATAAAGTAAGCAGCTCGGTAGGCGATCTCAACTTGTAATTTCTCTGCAAGTGCATAGCCAAGAAACTGCAAGCGATTGAGGGAGTTTGTATCGTAGATGTGCCTACTCACTTTATTTACATCTGCACCTAAGTCGATTAGCTCTGCAACGATTCTGTGAATCTTTGAAGTGGTACTTGGATGCTTAAATGATCCAGTATCTGTCATGATGCCCGCATACAGGCACTCTGCCATATCGGAATCAATTACAGAAGCACCCTCATATTCGATGATTAGGTCATAAACTAGCTCAGCAGTAGCAGCTGATTTGTCATTCCAAAAATTGAAATCAGGCTTTATTTCCGGGTTTAGATGATGGTCAATCAAGCCAATCTTTGCACCAATAGAGGAGGCCGACTTCGCCATTCCCTTAAGTCTGTTAAATCCCGAAAAGTCTAAACAAAATAAAAGATCACATTCCATCAAATGGGTATCTGCAATCATTGTATTCATTTCATAATTGACGACATCTTCTTTGCCTGGCATCCATTCCAGAAAATCAGGATAAGAGTTTGGCACGATGGTGATTACCTCATGTCCAAGCTTGGTCAGGAAGTGATCAAGCCCCAGCGAAGAACCCAAAGCATCAGCATCGGGATTTGCATGGGTGGTTATTACAATCTTTCGAGGAGTCTTAAGGAATTCCTTTAACGCCAGTATATCCTTCATAAAAAATGCCCTGACGGGCAGACATGAAATGCAAAATTAGTAACATTTAATAAACATTGGAATTGAATTAGAAGTGTCAATGATTCAATTATTTTTGCGCGGATTTTCAATTTTTAACCATAGAATAGATCCATGTCAGGAAAAACAACATTTACAATGATAAAACCAGATGCCTTCGAGGCAGGTAATTCTGGGGCAATCATCAAAATCATTGAAGGAGCTAAATTTAAGATCAAAGCAGCCAAGCTCACCAAACTTTCTCCTGAAAGAGCTGGACAGTTTTATGAAGTGCACCAGGAGAGACCGTTTTACAAAGATCTTGTCAATTATATGTCTTCGGGACCTATCATTGCAATGGTACTGGAAAAGGAGAATGCTGTTGAAGATTTCAGAAAACTGATAGGTGCGACAAATCCAGCTGAGGCTGCGGAAGGAACTATTAGAAAACTCTTTGCAAAATCTATTGAGGCCAATGCCATTCACGGCTCAGACTCAGATGAAAATGCTGCCATTGAAGCCAGCTTTTTCTTTGCAAGGACAGATCAATATTAGAGTGGCGTTGCCCAGGTTACTTACTTTCCTGGGCTACTTCAAATTCATCCCTTCTTTCCAGCCAGAAATTATTAAATCCCTCGCCAAGGTGGATTACAATTTGCTTAAGCTGCAAAAGCTCAAGGATGGATAGGAAATTGAAGATGACGAGTATTTTGTCCGGTTTCTCTGAAATCATGTCCGTAAAGGCAATCCTTTTTCCGTAGACCAGACGTTCCATAAGCCGCGCCTTTTGCTTTTCGATGGTGTAAGGGTACTGGACCACACGATGCACCGGCTTGTTCTGTTCAAACTCGTATCTTGCGATTACTTTTTGAAAAACTTTCATCATCTTGTAGAGATCCAGGTCCTGAAGTTCAGCCTCTACATTGATTACTTCAGAAAGTTTTTGAATTTCTCGTTTGAGGTTACCCCTTGACTCTCTATCTAAACGATTTGCCTCCATGTTTGATAGAGAGGCAATCACGGATTTATACTTTTTGTATTCCAGGAGATGCTTTATCAGTTCTTCCCTTGGGTCAATTTCGTTTCCCTCCTCGTCGATCACCGGGCGTGGTAACAACATCTTTGCTTTGATCCGCATGAGCGTTGCAGCAACTAAAATAAATTCACTTGCCACCTCCACATTCAACTGCTCTAAATGTGCCAAGTAATCAAGAAAGTCTTGTGTGATGCGGGCTATGGGGATGTCGTAGATGTCAAGTTCATCTCTTTCAATAAAAAAAAGCAATAGGTCAAACGGTCCCTCGAATAATGGAAGTTTGATTTCAAATTTTTGATTCTCCATCTGAGTCCAAAATTATACATGTTAAAGATTTTCAAATAGAATATTTACCTTTCTGTCTGGCTTACTAATTTTGTAAGCTATTTACAGACTACTAAATCAAACAATAGGTTTCATTTAGCAGTTTGGAAGTGATATTTTCTATTATGGACATAATACCAGGCCCTCTACTGTCAACCATCAACTCACCTGAAGATCTAAAAAAGGTTGAAAAGAAAGAGCTCACACAAATGTGTCATGAGTTGAGGGAGTTTATAATTGATAATGTTTCCGTCTATGGTGGGCATTTCGGAGCTAGCTTGGGCGTTACGGAGTTGACTGTCGCACTTCATTATGTCTTTAATACCCCTGAAGATCAACTGGTCTGGGATGTAGGGCATCAAGCATATGGCCATAAAATTCTGACAGGGCGTAGAGACGTATTTCATACGAATAGAAAGTATAATGGAATTTCGGGTTTCCCGAAGAGGAGCGAGAGCCGATATGACACTTTTGGAGTTGGCCACTCATCCACTTCCATCTCCGCAGCACTTGGAATGGCGGAGGCATCGAAATTGAAAAACGAAAAGGAAAAACATCACATCGCGGTCATTGGTGATGGGGCGCTCACCGGTGGTATGGCATTTGAAGCAATGAACCATGCAGGAGTTTCCAATTCAAACCTACTGATAGTTCTCAATGATAACTGCATGTCGATCGATCCAAACGTTGGAGCACTCAAAGACTATTTGACAGACATCACTACAAGTCAAGCCTACAATAAATTAAAGGATGAAGTTTGGAAAGTGCTCGGTAAGATCAGCAAATTTGGTCCCAATGCACAAGAAATTGCTTCGAAGGTTGAGCACTCTGTCAAGTCTTTATTTCTTAAGCAAAGCAATTTATTCGAGTCGCTCAATTTAAGATATTTTGGCCCCATTGATGGACATGATGTTAATCATCTTGTGGATGTATTGGAGGATCTAAAACACATACCAGGTCCGAAAATTCTACATGCGCTGACCGTAAAAGGGAAGGGGTATGCACTGGCGGAAAAAGACCAGACCAAGTGGCATGCACCTGGAACTTTTGACAAGATCTCCGGTGCAATTAACAAAAAAATTCATGATACACCTCAACCTCCAAAGTATCAAGACGTTTTTGGTCACACCCTGGTTGAGCTAGCCAAAAAAGATGAGAAAATAGTCGGGATTACCCCGGCGATGCCTTCTGGATCTTCTATGAAGATTATGATGGAAGAAATACCAGATAGAGCATATGATGTAGGTATTGCCGAACAGCATGCTGTTACATTTTCTGCCGGTTTGGCTACTCAGGGGCTCAAGCCTTTCTGTAATGTGTATAGTACATTTATGCAACGAGCATACGATCAGGTTATACATGATGTTTGTTTGCAAAAATTGCCGGTAGTACTGTGCATGGATCGGGCAGGAGTTGCTGGGGCAGACGGGCCGACGCATCATGGTGCTTATGATCTTGCCTATATGAGATGCTTGCCACACCTGATTGTGTCAGCTCCCATGAATGAGCAAGAACTAAGAAATTTAATGTTTACCGCAAGTCAGTTTGATGGACCCTTCTCAATCCGTTATCCTAGAGGTGCAGGAGTAATGGCAAATTGGAGGACCCCTTTGGAAAAACTAGCCATTGGAAAAGGACACCAACTGAAAGATGGATCAGACGTTGCAATCATAAGTATTGGGACGGTTGGCAACTATGCATTGACTGCAGCAGAGGAGCTTTTGAAGGAAAATGTATCTGCGGCTGTCTATGACATGCGCTTTGTCAAGCCATTGGATGAGGAATTACTTCATGAGATTTTTGCAGGCTTCAGAAAAATTATTACTGTAGAAGATGGCTGTCTGATGGGTGGTTTTGGTTCCGCGATCCTGGAGTTTGCTGCAGATCATGGTTATTCCGCAGCAGTAAAAAGACTAGGTATTCCAGATGAAATCATTGAGCATGGGGACCAACCGCAGCTTCATAGGGATTGTGAATATGATCCCGAAGCAATAAAAAGTGCCGCCTTCGAACTAGTCAAAAGCGAGGAGCGCATACTTCTTCCTTAATTGGTCGGGAGCTTATCCTCTCTTTCCAGAATTTTTTGTATTATGCGGGTTACAATGAATCGTTTGTTACCGCATTTCTTTGTTCTCTCCTTTCTACTTCTTCTAGGGTGTAGGCCTTCAACTTCAAGATACTCAGGCGAGGAAAACCTACAAGAAAGAACGGAGTTCATTGCTGATTTTGATCTGGATAGGATCAAAAAACGAGGGTACTTAGTTGCACTGATGGATAATAGTTCTACCGGTTTGTTTGTCTATAAGGGCAAGACCATGGGGTATGAATACGAGTTGCTTAAGCTGTTCTGTGAAGCGCACAATATTCAACTCAAATTTGATATTACGAAGAATCTGAAGGAAGCATTCCACAAGCTAAATACTGGGGAAGGAGATATCCTGGCGTACAACCTTACCGTAACTAAGGAACGAAAAAAACGCATTTCCTTTACCCATTACCTCAATTTGCAGCGCCAAATACTAGTGCAGCGGAAACCAATCGAATGGCGTAAGATGAAGGTACATGAAATAGAAAAGGAGTTGGTAAGAAACCCAATTGACCTAATTGGTAAAGAGGTAGTTGTCAGGCCTTATTCTTCGTATTATGATCGATTGGTAAACCTTTCGGATGAGATTGGAGGGGATATTCTTATTGTTCCTGGTGCATCCAATGCTGAGACAGAAGATTTGATACGAAAAGTTGCCGAAGGATCAATTGACTATACTGTAGCTGAGGAGGACGTTGCACGGGTCAATTTGACCTACTATCCCAATTTAGATATTAAAACACCTGTTAGTTTTCCAACCCAAATTGCGTGGGGAGTTAGAAAGAACTCAGCAAACCTGCTGAAAGCACTAAACTCCTGGATTTTAGCAATGAGAAAAAAAACAGACTTTTATGTGATTTATGACAAATATTTCAAGAGCTCCAAGTCAGCACTAAGACGTTCTAGAAGTCAATACTTTTCCATTAACCGAGATGAGGGAAAAATCTCTCCCTATGATACCCTTATTCGAAGGGCTGCGGACGAAATTGATTGGGATTGGTATCTTCTTGCAGCCCAGGTCTTTCGAGAATCGAAGTTCGATCCAAAAGCTGAATCCTGGGCCGGCGCAGTCGGTTTGATGCAGGTATTGCCAAAGACTGCTGAGCAATACGGGGTCACCGATTTATTGGATCCTACTCAAAATATCTATGCCGGGACCCAGCAAATAGTTTGGCTGCAAAACCAATGGAAAGATAGAATTGTGGATCTGGAGGAAAGAAAGAAGTTTGTACTAGCTTCTTACAACGTGGGCCTCGGTCATGTCGAGGATGCTGTTAGACTGACTGAAAAGTATGGCGGCAATATTTCAAATTGGGACGACGTAAAGGAATACCTTCTTAAAAAGTCGTATAAGGAATATCACACAGATTCGGTGGTCGAATATGGTTACTGTAGAGGGTCGGAGCCCGTTCAGTATGTGGATGTAATACTTGACATTTATGAAAACTATAAAGAACTAATTGGTCAGGCAGATTCCTTAGATACAGCTATATAAAACATAGTGTTCCATACTTCGAAGCTTCTTATATTTAGCACTCATTTAACCCTTTTAGTGCATGTCTCATCACGAAATTCTCTTGCAGGAGTATCTTAAAATCAGAAAGTCTGATTTGACTTTAGATCAGTTTACATATATACTAAAGATATACCCATCCCTATTAGTCTGTATGAGTGATGGAAAATTGGATGATGCCGAATGGCACAGTGTGCTGAACATCTCAAAGGGTTTAGCACTCCTATATCTGGATCAGCAACCTAACGCAAAGGCTGAAGAAATTGAAGTCTTGTTTAGAACAGAGTTTAAGTACTTATTGGAAAATATTGATCGATGGGAAAAGAAGTTTATCAATACGCTTAATAACTTTTTGGAAGAAAATTCAGATGATAAAGAGTTTGTTTACGAGGCAATGTATCTCTTCGCGAATGCCGCGGATGGAATTTCGCATGACGAGCAGAGGACCATCGATCGACTCGCTAATCGGCTTTCTTTAGAGCATTAAATCGCTCGATAATTGAATCAAAGTTGGGGCTCCCCATTTCCGAAAACTCATCCAAGACAGATTTTTGTATTTTGCCTAATCTTAATGCTTCGGAATAAGGCAAGTCTGAAAAGGTAACCATGCTATAAAGAGGTAGCCATTCTTTAGGATGCGCCTCTTGAATTTTTGCTTCCAGCACTTTTCTCCTTAAGAATTCAGGATCCCCCACATGATCTCTCATCTCTATAAAATTGTGAAGTGCCAACTCAGAAATTGCGTCTGCGTCTTTTTTTCTGGCAGCGGAAAAAGCAGGCAGGATTTCGTCCCATCTCCATTCCAGGTGTTCGGATAATTCAACAAATAACCGAACATCCTCAAAGCCAGAATTCATGCCCTGACCGTAAAATGGTACAATAGCATGTGCCGCGTCACCTAGTAGGATCGTTCTGTTTTTGTGCCAGGGGAAACATTTTGTTGTGACTAAGGAAGATGTTGGATTCGTTTTGAATTGATCGATCAGGTCAGGTATAAGCTCCGCAACGTCTTGAAAGTACTGTTCAAAGAAATTAGTGATCTGAACATCTGTCTCAAGACTTCCAAATGAGATAGGCCCGTCGAAGGGAAAGAATAAGGTACAAGTGAATGATCTGTCAGCATTCGGAAGCGCAATAAGCATAAAATTCCCCCTCGGCCAAATGTGTAAGTAGTTAGGGTCTAGTCCAAATTCTCCATTTTTTGGCTCTATATTCAATTCTTTGTAGCCATGCTCGATGTAATGCTGAGAAAAGTTGAATCTGTCCGTACGTTGCAAGTACTTTCGGATCGCGGAAAATGCCCCATCAGTACCGACAATTACTGATGACTTGACACTGGAGTTATTCTCGAACTCGATGATGGATGATTCAAAATCTATAGACTTGCATTTGTGATTAAAGTACACCTTGACTCCTTCGTTTTCAGCGGCTTCAATCAGTTCCTTGTTTAATTGAGCACGTGATACAGAGTTGATGTTTTGACCCTCCTTGCCATAAGGCTGTATGGTTCTATTGCCCTCTTTGTCATGCATCATTCGTCCATACATAGGGATCAAATGAGGTTCAAGTTTGTCAAAGACTCCCGCATTTTTAAGCGGTATGATTCCCCGTCTACTCAATGCTAAGTTGATGGATCTACCAGCCGAAAGACGAGTCATTCGAGGGTCCTCCCTTCTCTCATAAAGTGCTACCTCAAATCCCTTTTGCTTTAATTGTAAGCTTAGGAGCGAGCCCACGAGCCCTGCTCCAACAATGCTAATTTGATTCGACATAGGCCAAGGCTTCAGTAAGAATGATTACAAAATTCACCACATCCTCAAAGGAATTATATAGAGGGACCGGGGCCACTCTTATCACGTTTGGCTCTCGCCAGTCTAGGATCACTCCTCTTGAAATCAAATAGTCAAAAACGGATTTTCCATGATTTAGGAGGTACAACGATAATTGGCAACCCCTCTCATCCGGGTTTTTTGGGGTCAGAATTCTGATGTTCTGCCTCAGAAGTTCAGAGGTGCAAATCATTTCTTCTAGCAGACCAGTCAATTTCAAGCTCTTGGATCTCAAATTTTTGATGCCAGCTTTCTCAAAAAGTTCCAGAGAAGCCAGGTGAGCGGCATGCGATAGAATGTTAATATTGCTAAGTTGCCAGCCGTCGACGGACGGGATGGGGTTAATTTCATTTTCCATCTTAAAGCGTGCTTCAGCATTATGTCCCCACCAACCAGATAATCGATTCATGCTTTTGTTTTTGCAATGGTTTTCATGAATGTAGAGTCCTCCGACGCCTCCTGGCCCTGAATTTAGGTACTTATAAGAACACCAGACAGCAAAATCGACTTGATCTTCATGAAGATTCAAGGGTAAGTTTCCAATAGCGTGAGCAAGGTCAAAACCGATGTAAGCGCCAACTTCATGTGCAGCTTCGACGATCTTTGGAAGGTCGAAAAACTGCCCGCTATAGTATTGAACTCCTGGAAGCATGACCAGGGCCAACTCACTTCCAATTGAGCGAATTTGATCTGTGATTTCAGCAGTAGCAAGGTAGTTTGAATCATCCTTTGGGGTCAATTCAATTAAGTTCTCGTTCGGATCCAGCTCCCGAATTTCGATCTGTGAATGAACGGCATAGAAATCGGAAGGGAAAGCACCCTTTTCAATCAAGATCTTCTTACGGTCGCCATGCGGCTGATAAAAACTCGTCAAAGCCAAATGGAGGTTAGTCGTAAGATTATTCATAGCCACTACTTCGTATTCATGGGCACCCAATAGTGCGGCGAGAGTTTTTTTGGATTCTTGGTGATAACTGACCCAGGGCCTCAATCCACTAAAATGTCCTTCAACTCCATATTCTCTCCATTTTTGTAATTCTGAATCAATCAAAGTTTGTGTTGTGTTGGGCTGCAGTCCCAGGGAGTTGCCACACAGATATATCGAAGCTTTTCCTAGTTTTTTTGGAATTGAAAAATGAGCTCTATATCCTGCTAGGGGATCATTTCTATCGTGTTCTTTGGCTATGGTTAAGTATTGTGAATTCACCTCTTTCTGACTAATCTGTAAATCTTGGGTCTGTTTCCATGACATGCCCACAATTGTTGCATGTTCTTAATTCTTTAGAATTATAAAAAGCCTTAAAGCGTGGAAGAAAGTCTTTTTCAATATTCTTAAGTTGGAAATACGTATCATGCAGCTTATGATTACAATTGTCGCAAAACCACATCAGACCATCTTTGTGTTCTGGCTCTCTTTTGCGCTCGATCACCAACCCTACCGAATGTTCTGGTCTTGCTGGTGAATGGGGGACACGTGCAGGATGCAAATACATTTCACCTGCCTTAATTGGCACTTTGACTGCTTTTCCCTCCTCCTGTATGGTTACTTCAATATCCCCCTCCAGCTGATAAAACAATTCTTCTGTTTCATTATAATGATAATCCTTCCTTGCGTTCGGCCCTCCAACGATCATTACGATGTAATCACCAGCATCTGCATAGAGGTTTTTGTTGCCCACAGGGGGCTTTAGAATATCTCGGTTTTCATCAATCCACTTCTGAAGATTGAACGGTCTTTTAATCGCCATTTCGTAGATGTTTATTTTTGACAAAAAGTTAGCAAAAAATCATGGACTTAAATCTTTCAGGAAAAAGAGCATTAGTATGTGGAAGTACGCAGGGCATGGGTCATTCAATTGCCGTTGAGCTTGCTCGGCATGGAGCGGAAGTGACCTTGTTTGCAAGGGACAAGGGAAAATTGGAACAAGCAGTCACAGATTTGGTAGGGGCTGGCCACGGGTATTTGGTTGCTGATTTTGATAACTTGTCTGAAGTGAAGGCGAAAGTTAGTGAAGGGTTGAAAGAAGGAAAGTACCATATTCTTATTAATAATACCGGCGGTCCTGCCCCCGGTTTTCTTGCTGA
>CAZQDI010000058.1:0-23204 GCA_964591785.1 uncultured Roseivirgaceae bacterium | reverse complement strand
GGGCTTGAAGAATTTGACGAAAAGATGGTGATGGGTGATATTGATTTGATTAGAAGAATGAATGATTGGGAGCCAAACCAGGCAGGGGGCATCGAAGTTTTTATTCATGACACAGAAAGTTTGGCGGAAGCAGAACAAACGCTATTTAACACCATCGGCATTGACCTCTATGTCGATAAGGTGACCGACAAATACATCCAAATTTTTGACTGGCTTAATTTGCTCAATCGGAATGTGGTCATTTTGCTTACCATCATTTTATTTGTCGTAGGAACAAGTATCATCTCCATTTTGCTGATTTTGATTATGGAGCGTACGCAAATGATTGGAGTAATGAAGTCCATCGGCGCTTCCAATCAATTAATACGAACTGTTTTTATTTGGAATGGCATTAGGCTCATTCTCAAGGGCCTCCTTTGGGGGAATGTGATTGGGATAGGTATCGGACTTCTCCAGCTTTATTTTAAGGTCATACCTTTAGACCCTGCCAGTTACTACATGACACATGTTCCGATTCAATTTGACCTTCCTACCATCTTAGGTCTAAACCTGCTGCTACTTTTTATTATTGGACTGACCCTGTTTATTCCTGTAACCATTGTTTCCAGGGTGCAGCCAGTGAAGGCAATTAGGTTTGATTAAGCGATCGGCTCGTACTTGCGGAACAAGCTCTTAATTTTCATTTCGAGCACTCCAAAAATTGCTTCTTTGAATATGCCGGTTGACATTTTTGATTCACCCTTTGTTCTGTCTGTAAAAATGATCGGTACTTCGACGATCTTAAATCCGTGCTTCCATGCGTTGAATTTCATTTCAATTTGGAAAGCGTACCCAATGAAGTGAATGTGATCCAGGTTTAGCGTATCAAATACAGTTCTGGAGTAGCATTTGAAGCCGGCAGTGGTGTCATGGAACGGCATTCCCGTGATCACCCGGACATAGTAGCTGGCGAAATAACTCATTAGCACCCTGCCCATCGGCCAGTTTACGACATTCACTCCAGTAATGTACCGGGATCCGATGGCGATATCTGCACCAGATTCGCACGCTGCTTGCAGATTAATGAGATCTTCAGGATTATGTGAAAAGTCCGCATCCATCTCACACAGGTAATCATACTTATTTTCCATACCCCATTTAAAGCCAGTGATGTATGCAGTACCTAAGCCTAATTTACCTTCACGTTCAATCAGATGAATACGTTCCGGATATTTATTCTTTAGCGATTTAACCAACTCGGCAGTACCATCTGGAGAGCCATCATCTACCACCAAAATATCAAAAGCGACTTCAAGATTTAGTGTGACATTAATAATGTCACTAATGTTGTCTTTTTCATTGTAAGTGGGGATGATAACCAGGTTTTTAGGCATGTACAAAAATATCAATTATTGAGTCTAACCCTATTTATCTAAAATGGTTGGAATATCCAACGGGATGCCTCTTGTTTTAAGAAACAATAACATTTTCAATACCCTAATATCTTCATCATTGCCTCACTTTCCTGCTCTGGAGCAAAGAGTTGATGACTGATCGCTCCGTTTTCATTCGTGTCGATGATGACGTGCTTAGGGGCGGGGATCAGACAATGTTGAATCCCGCCGTATCCTCCGAGCGATTCCTGATAGGCACCTGTATTGAAAAAACCGAAATAGAGTGTTTCACTTTCATCGAATTGGGGTAAAAACACCTCTCCAATATGCGCTTCAGAGTCATAGTAGTCCATACTATCGCACGTCAGTCCACCCAGATTCACCTTATGATAAGGGTTCTTCCAGTGATTGATGGCAAGCATAATGTACTTTTCATTGGAGCCCCATACGTCCGGCATGTGCGTAATGAAGGAGCCATCCATCATGTACCAAAGTTCTTTGTCATTTTGAAGCTTTTGATCAAGAACTGAGTAGATCGTGGCCCCACTTTCGCCGACTGTAAAGCTTCCAAATTCAGTAAAAATATTCGGGACAGGAACGTGATTTTTCTTGCAAATCCATTGGATATTCTCCACAATCTGCTCAGCCATGTACTGGTAATCGTATTCAAAATAGAGGTTGTTCTTGATCGGAAAGCCGCCGCCGATGTCAACAGAATCAAGTTCAGGACAGATCTTTTTTAGTTCGCAGTATTTGAAGATGAAACGACTTAGTTCGCTCCAGTAGTAAGCAGTATCCTTGATCCCGGTATTGATGAAGAAGTGAAGCATTTTTAGCTTTGCCTTGGAACCCTGGATCTTTTCTTTGTAGTATGGAATGATATCATTGTACCGAATACCAAGTCTGGAAGTGTAGAAAGCGAAATTCGGCTCTTCATCTGCTGCTACCCGTATCCCCACTTGAAACGAGTCTACTACGTGAGTCAGGTAGTGGTCCAGCTCTTTGAGGTTATCAAGAATAGGGATGCAATTCTCAAATCCATCATTCAGTAAGTTGGTCACTTCCTGCACATACAAGGGCCTTTTAAATCCATTGCACAGGATGTAGTGCTGCTTGGAGAGTTTATGATTCTTCTCCATGGATCGGACAATCGGGATGTCATAGGCAGAAGAAGTTTCTATGTGTGCGTCGCAGGAAAGTGCTTCCTCTACGACAAAGCGAAAGTGAGAGGATTTGGTGCAATAGGCATAGGTGTAATTGCCTTCATACTTGTGTTTTTTGATCGCACTGTTAAAAATCTCGTACGCGAAGGAGATATTGGATGATATCTTGGGTAGATAGCTAAGTTTCAACGGGGTTCCATAGGTCTTGATGATCTCCATCAGGTTGACCCCATGAAAGTGTAATTGATCTTTTTCGACCTTGAAGTCCTCCGTAGGAAAGTCGAAGGTCTGATTGATTAGATCGGTGTATTTTCTCATGACTTCTGGACTAGCAGTCGCAATTTGATACTAAATTTTGAAATTCAAAAAACCATTTATTCTGACCATTTAAAGCACTAGCTTTGCGCCAATTTTAAACAACATGATCCCAGTTCAAATACTTGACGAAACGGCACCCCTTGAAGCAGTCGTTTTGGGCACTCCGCAAAGTATGGGAGGAGTCCCGGAACTCGATAAAACATACGATCCGAAAAGTAGAGAGCACATCATCGCCGGGACATTTCCCAAGGAATCCGATTTGAAGGATGAAATGGAGAACGTCAGGAAGGTCTTTGAGAAGTATGGAGTGGAAGTCTATCGGCCGGAATCCATTGAAAATTTAAATCAGATCTTTTCTCGCGATATTGCCTTTGTAATAGGGGATCAACTGGTTATCCCATGTGTTACGCAAGAGCGGAAGGAAGAGTCTGATGGCATAGAACATATCACCAGCCAGGTGGAGAACGTCTTATTGCCGGACGAGCATCTTTTCATGGAAGGCGGAGATGTCATGCCCTGGAATGGACATTTGTTCGTAGGGTATTCAAGGCCGGACGACTTTGAGAAGTTTACCGTCGCCAGAACCAACGAAGCTTCCCTGCATTACCTCAAGGAGACATTTCCGGACTGGAAGGTACGAGGCTTTGAATTGAGAAAATCCGATGATGATCCGAAAGAAAATGCGTTGCACCTGGATTGTTGCTTTCAGCCGGTAGGGCATGATAAGGCGGTCATTTATCCCGATGGATTTAAGAACAAAGCAGATGTCCAATTTTTGACGGACTATTTTGGTGAAGATCATGTGTTTAAGATTACCAAGGAAGAGATGTATGAGATGAATTCCAATTTTTTCTCCATCAGTCCAGAAGTCGTGATTTCGGATGCAAGCTTTACCCGACTGAATGAACAGTTGGAAAAATGGGGGATTACCGTTGAAGCGGTAAAATACCGTGAGGTGGCAAAGATGGAGGGACTCCTACGATGTACAACCATGCCTTTAAGAAGAACCTATGTATAGTCAAATCACAGATTCAATATTTATGGTGAGACCGGTTCATTTCTATCGCAATGACCAGACTGCCATCAATAATTACTTTCAGCATGAACAGGAAGACATCAATTCTGATGAAATTCAGACCAGAGCGTTGGAAGAATTTGACTTGTTTGTTAATAAGCTGCGACTGAATAACGTCCATGTAGAAGTTTTTGAAGACACCAATGCCGGAGAGACGCCGGATTCTATTTTCCCCAACAATTGGCTCACGATGCACGACGATGGTGTCATTCTCACTTACCCCATGTTTGCCGAGAACCGCCGCAAAGAGCGAAGGGAGGACATCATTGAGCAACTGAAGAGAGAATTTTTTGTGCATGAGATTCGAACCTTTGCGGGATGGGAAGAAAAGGATAAATTCCTGGAAGGAACGGGCAGCCTTATCTTAGACCGGCCCAATCGAATCGTTTACGCGGCTATTTCAGACCGAACTTCTCCGGTGGTGCTCGAAGACTTTTGCAATACCCTAGGCTATACATCCGTCGCCTTTGGGGCCATGCAATCAGTGGCAGATGAGCGATTACCTATTTATCACACCAATGTGATGATGTCAATAGGAGAGAATTTCGCGGTGGTTTGCCTGGAGTGCATCGACGATCCCGTAGAACGAGCCAAAGTCGATTTTAACCTCAAAAAAACCGGGAAAGAAGTAATCCAAATCACGGAGGAGCAGGTGAAAAATTTTGGTGGAAACATTCTGCAGGTTAGAAATGCCAACGGAAAGCCAATTATTGTAATGTCAGAAGCAGCATATACCTCCTACAGCTCGAAACAACTAAAATCCCTTCAAAAGCACGGTGCCATTTTGCAATCACCAATTCCTACCATCGAAAAATATGGAGGGGGTGGAGTACGGTGCATGATGGCCGAGATTTTCTTACCAACGCCAACACTTAAAGAGCATCAATGAATTTAGAGCAATCGATCAAAGAGGGAATTAGCAAAGCTTTTGCGGCATTGCATCGTTATGAATTGCCAGCGAATGAGATCTCGCTTCAACCGACCAGAAAGGAATTTGAAGGAAGCTACACGTTTGTAGTATTCCCTTACCTGAAGGTGACCAAAGGGAATCCCGAAACCTCAGGGACACAGTTGGGCGAGTGGTTAAAAGAAAATCTGACCGAGATCGCAGGTTACAACGTGGTGAAAGGATTTCTTAATCTGGAGATTGACGACAAAGCCTGGATCGGGACTTTGCAGGGACTCATTCGAAACAAGTCCCTGGGACAACTTCCTTCCAATGGGCTAAAGGTTATGGTTGAGTTTTCTTCACCAAATACGAATAAGCCACTGCACCTTGGACACCTTCGCAATAACTTCCTTGGAGATGCTATTTCGAGAATATTTGAGGCGAATGGGTATGAGGTGATGAAGGTCAATCTGGTTAATGATCGTGGTATCCATATCTGCAAGTCGATGCTTGCTTATCAACAATTGGGGAATGGAGAGACCCCAGAGGGCTCCGGACTGAAAGGAGACCATTTAATTGGGAAGTACTACGTGAAGTTTGATCAGCAGTATAAGCAAGAAATCAACCAATTGGTCGATCAGGGTGTAGATCCTGAGAAAGCCAAAAAGGAGGCACCCTCCATCAAGGCAGCACAAGCTATGTTGCAACGTTGGGAGAATGGAGATGATGAAACGGTGGCACTTTGGGAAAAAATGAACAATTGGGTTTATGAGGGGTTCGATCAGACCTATGAACGAATGGGCATTGAGTTTGACAAAATGTACCGCGAGTCCAATACATATTTGCTCGGGAAAGATATCGTCGACGAAGGAGTGGAAAAGGGAGTGTTCTACAAGAAGGAAGATAATTCTGTTTGGGTGGACCTTTCGGAAGAAGGGTTGGATGAAAAATTAGTTCTCCGAGGTGATGGCACGGCAGTGTACATGACCCAAGATATGGGTACCTCAGACATGAAACACGCTGACTTCCCTTTCAATAAGAACGTTTTTGTTGTGGGGAATGAGCAGGATTACCACTTTAAGGTATTGTTCACCATTATGAAAAAACTCGGACGAGGTTATGCAGAAGGCATGGTGCACTTGTCCTATGGGATGGTAGATCTGCCAACCGGTAAAATGAAGTCGAGGGAAGGAACTGTCGTAGATGCGGACGACCTGTTGCAAGAAATGTATCGGACCGCTAAAGAGCATACTGAAGCTTTGGGAAAAATCGATGAGCTAGAGACTGATGAAGCCGAGCAACTCTACGAGATATTGGGATTAGGTGCTTTGAAATACTTTCTCCTAAAAGTTGATCCTAAGAAAAGAATGCTCTTCAACCCTCAAGAGTCCATTGAGTTTCAAGGTCATACTGGACCGTTTGTCCAATATACTCACGCCCGAATTTCTGCCATCCTCAGAAGGGCCCTGACTTTGGAGGTAGCCAAGTCATTCGATGTCAATCAAGTCGGAACATTGAATCAACGAGAAGCTGATTTGATTTTCCGAATATCGGAATTCCACAAGACACTTCGCGAAGCTGCGCGGGATTATTCGCCTGCAGTAATTGCTCAGTATGTGTACGAACTTGCCAAGGATTACAATGGGTTTTACCAGGAAGTCCCGATTTTTAATGCTGATGGCAAGGACCAATTGGCATTTAGGGTAGCACTTTCAGACTTGACTGCTCAAATAATTAAAACAAGTATGGAACTTTTGGGTATACAAGTACCCGACAGAATGTAAAAATGACATCAAGCAGCGCATGGATATCGGCCTTCAGATTGCGAACTTTGCCTCTGGCATTTTCTGGCTGGTTGGTCGGTATTGCTGTTGCAAGCAGGTACGCCGCCATTCAATGGACTCCTGCAGTACTCACACTCCTGACCGCGTTTTTGCTCCAAATACTTTCCAATCTAGCCAATGATTATGGGGACGCCGTATCAGGCGTTGATTCTGACGAACGAGACGGGCCCCAAAGAATGGTCCAGTCTGGGGCGATAAGTAAGCGGGCGATGGGAAGAGCTGTCATTCTATTTTCGGCACTCTCATTACTTAGTGGCTGTTTCCTCCTTTTTGTGGTGTTTTCAGAGGAATACCTGAATGCACTCATCTTTTTGTTGATTGGTTTGCTGGGCATCTTGGCCGCCATTAAGTACACTGTAGGCAAGAATCCTTATGGGTATGCAGGATTTGGAGATGTTTTTGTATTTGTTTTTTTCGGAGTTGTGCTGGTTTTCGGAACCTTTTACCTCCAAACGAAAACCTTCGACTGGAAAACACTGCTTCCTGCAGCAAGCCTTGGCCTTTTGAGTATTGGAGTTCTTAATGTGAATAACATTCGAGACATCGAGTCCGATCGGATTTCAGGGAAAAATTCCATTCCGGTTCGAATCGGACGAAAAAGAGCAGTCATCTATCATGGGGCACTCCTCATCGGGGCATTGATGCTCACGCTTGCCTACTCCATTCAAACTTTTAGTAGCTGGGCTCAATTTATCTTTTTTCCGGTCATCGTCTTGTTTGTCATCAACATGAAAGCGGTTTCAAGCAGGCCATTGAAAGAACTGGATCCGTTTTTGAAGCAGATGGCACTTGCTACCCTTTTGTTTTCGGTGCTGTTTTCCGTTGGGTTACTTGTGGGATCCATATGATAAAAATCATCGTGGTGGCGTGGAGTTAATTCATTATCTTAACATCAAAACAGCACTACTGATATGAAACGAATACTAGTCCCTTACGATTTTTCTCCGGTTTCTGAACATGCGCTTGATTTTGCCTGTCAGATTGCTCAAAAGATAGAAAGTGAAATAATGCTTTTGAATGTAATAGAGCATCCTACAGCGGATTCTTTCAAGACCATGGGCATGCAGGACGTGGATCCCATGGAGCAACTCTACATCAAAAAAATGTATGAGCGAGTAAGCGAAAAGCTTGCTGAAGTGGTTGCTGCCGCCGGTCATGCTGATGAGATGATTTCAACCAAAATTCAGTTGGGTAACCCGTTCAATACCATCATAGATCAGATTGTCGAGGAACGAGCTGAGCTTTTGGTAGTAGGCACGGAGGGAGCAGAAGGATTGAACGAATTTTTTGTCGGATCGATTTCCGAGAAAATCGTTAGAAATGCTTCTTGTCCGGTCATAACAGTCCGTGATAAAGCGGAGTTGGATCCGATCGAAAAAATTGTGTTCGCCTCAGATTTTATCAATACCGATGCAGGGTTAATCTCCCGATTAAAGGAATTGCAGGCCACCTTCGAGGCGCAACTCAAAATTGTCAAAATCAATACTCCTGCAAGCTTCACCTCGACCCGGCACGATACCCGTCAGATGGAAGACTTTATTGAGAAGTACGATATCAACAACTATACGATAGACATCTATAATTACAAGAACGAGGAAGATGGAATCGTCCTTTTTGCAGAGGACGTTGGTGCAGATATGATTGCACTGGGGACTCATCAACGAAAGGGAGTCGGACACTTTCTCGCAGGAAGTATTGCCGAGGACGTAGTGAACCATGCCCCGATACCGGTCTGGACTGCACATTTAAATGTTTGATCAATTGAAATTAATTGGTACCACCCTATTCGCTTTGAGCCTCTGTTTTGCAGAGGCTCAGTCGTTTAAGCCAGTGATCCAAAAAGGACATGCCGAGGTCGTCAAAACTGCTCGTCTTTCTCCCGACGGAAACTACCTATTTACAGGCAGTCGGGACAAAACCGCTCGTATTTGGGAGACATTGACCGGCTATGAAATCCGAAGTTTTTTAGGACATGAGCATACCGTCAATTCCCTGGCAGTGCATGGCGACAAACTAGCTACAAGCAGTGCTGACGGGACCATTTCGGTATGGAACATCCTGACAGGAAGCCTGATCTGGAAAAGCGAGCAAGCACCAAAGTTCATGACGGATGTGGCGTTCAGTCCAGATGGTGCCTACCTGGTCCTTGGAGGATACCTTGACTCGATTAGCGTCTACAATGCAAATGATTTTAGCCTGATTAAAAAAATCAGAACCAATCCAGATCAAGGGCTAGGCTACGGAGTAAGTTTGAACTTTAGCAAGAATGGAAAGTACCTTGCCGTGGGTGAAGACCAGCGGACTGCTAAAGTTTACCAAACAAGCGATTGGTCCCTGGCTTATGAGCTCAAACCCGAAAAAGGCTATTGCGGAGGTTGTGGAACACTCTCTGCCTTTTCTCCCGATTCCAGATATTTAGTCAAGCTTTCCAATGGCACTGCTATGGTGAAGTACGATTTGAGTACCGGGGAAGCGGTGAGTCAGTTTGGGACCGATTTCGATGATATTGTGTCGGTTGATTACAGTGCATCTGGCAGCTTCTATCTGGCAGCAACTGAAGATTCACTTTGGGTCTTTGATTCCGATGACAAATTACATTCCAGTTTCAAGTTGGAGGAACAGCTGAATGATGCCTCTTTTCATCCGGAGTTGGAGCAATTGGTTCTTGCAGTAGATAAGGTGGTAATTGAGACCGATTTCTTAGGCAATGAAGTCAATCGGTTTCAGGGAATTTTGAATGCATCTTCCACCGGACTTGATTATGATCTGGGAAGCTATTGGGAGCACTACATTGCCAGGTGGGTGAAGTATAAACCAGCCAGGTTTCTGTCAAAGGATGCCTTCTTTGTCGGCAAAACCGGAAACAAGGCGCGGAAATGGAGTACGAAGTCCGCCTCGATTGCAATGGAATACCTGGGGCATGAAAAGGGCATTCTATGTTTCGAACGGATAGGTGATGGAGTGATAGCCACAGGTGGAGGAGATGGGAACATCCACATTTGGAATGAAAAAACCGGACAATTAATCAAGAAAATAAACGCACATCGGGAGCCGGTTTTTGACCTGAAGATGAGTAATGATGGAAGCTTGCTGGCTTCCAGTGCATGGGATGGCGTGATCAACTTCTGGGATACGAAAACCTGGACAAGGTACAAGTACGTCTACAACGAAGGAAACTCTGCTTATGAGATTGAATTCTCAGAGAATGATGCCTATTTAATTACTGCCCTATTAGATAAGTCGCTCAGGCTGCTTGAAGTAGAAACCGGAAGGTTTGTCCAGGAATTGATAGGGCATACCAATATTGTTACCTCCATTGAAGTGAAGGAAGGTGACGTGCTCACCTCGGGGTGGGATGGTGCCATTATCCAATGGGACCTGTACAGTGGCTTGATTCGAAAGCGCATCAAAAATGGTTCTCCGGTGTTTGCCAGCGTGTTTATAAATAACGAGATTGTGAGTGTCGGGGCTGATCGCCAACTCAGGTTTTGGGACGAAAATGGGCAAGTCAGGAAATCGATTGAAGCGCATCGGGCTGAGATCACCGGCCTGCAGATTCAGGACAATGTGCTGATGACCAGTGATGTGGATGGTGTGACGAAGTTCTGGAACCTGTCGACAGTAGATGAATTATACCAGCATATCCAGATTGGTAAGAATGATTGGATGGTTCGGTCGCCTGAGGGATACTTTGATGCCACAGATGAAGCCATTTCGAACATACATTTTGTTCGGGGGATGGATGTGATTGGTGCAGATCAAGTGATGGATGAGTTCTATGTCCCAGGGCTGGTCGAGGAGATTTTTAGTAGTGGTAAAGGAAAGACTTCTGTAGGAGCTATTATTGATAAGTCCCCACCTCCTGTGGTCAAATTGAATGGAGTTGCGAAGGGGGCCGGTCTTGCTACTCTCTACCTCAAAGTAGAGGACAAAGGGGGAGGGGTCGATGAAGTAAAACTATACCATAACGATAAGCAAGTTCCTTTCGAAGAGTCTTTGTTGAAGAATAGATCGGAGGAAAATGCCAAGATCTTTACGCTGGAGACCAAATTAGTGGCGGGGTTGAATGAATTTTCAGCGAGTGCTTCCTCAACAAGTGGCATAGAATCTAACCGGGCAAAGATTACCTTGTTCTCCGACAGTAAGACCCCCGGTAGTGTATGCCATGTCTTGGCCGTTGGAATAAACCAATATCAGAATCAAAGCCTCAATCTAAACTATGCCCGTCCGGACGCCATTTCTTTTTCCGAGCAGATGAAAGACCAGGGTGAAGCAATCTACAGTCAGGTCGTAATTCATCCTTTGTATGATCAGGAAGCCTCTAAAGAAAGCATCCTAGCCAAGGTGGAGCAGCTCAAGAAAGAGGTGTCCATCAACGATGTTTTCATTTTCTACTTTGCTGGACACGGGAGTATGGTGGATGGAGATTTCTACCTGGTATCAACGAAGGCCAGCAGGCTCTACGACAATTCAAAAATCAAGGACTATGGAATTCAGGCCTCTGAACTGCAGTCAGCCATGCAGGAAATAAAAGCATTGAAACAGCTCATCATTATGGATGCCTGCCAGTCTGGAGGATCTGTCGAGTTAATTGCGCAGCGTGGTGCCCCAGAAGAGAAGGCAATCGCACAGCTTTCTCGGAGTTCGGGAATTCATGTGATGGCAGCTGCAGGAAGCGATCAGTACGCCACGGAGTTTGAATCGTTGGGTCATGGGTTGTTTACCTATGCCTTGCTGCGAGCCCTTGGTGGTGATGCCGATGGTGCTCCGAAAGATGGAAAGGTCACGATTTTCGAACTGAAATCGTATCTCGATGATCAGGTACCTGAACTTAGTTTGAAGTACAAAGGGACTCCGCAGTACCCGCACACCTTCTCAGTTGGACAGGACTTTCCCATCGTGGTGATTCAGGAAAATTAGAAAAATTTTTTCTCGGTTGTAATAAATGCGAGGGTGTCCGCACTAATGGGTAAAAGAAAAATCATGAGAAGAGAATTAAATCAAAAAACAGCCTGGACCAGACACGTACTCCTGGTAGTCGGCGTCTTGGTAGGTACTTTTATTGTCAATAGTGCCCACGCCCAGAAGTTGGAAAACTCACTGTTGTGGGAGGTAAAAGGAAATGGAATAGCGCCTTCCTACCTGTATGGGACGTTTCATCTTTTGCCTCAAGAGGACTTCAACTTATCCGAAAAGGTTACCACCGCTTTTGATCAGTCAGAACAAATTGTGCTGGAATTGGACATGGATGATCCGAACATGCAAATGGAAATGATGCAAAACATTGCGATGACGGACGGAAGTACCCTGGATCAGCTAATTGGAGAAGAAGACTTGAAATTGCTCGACGAGCAGTTAAAAGCAGCCGCAAATCTGGGTGTGGATCAGGTCAATACTTTCAAGCCGTTTATGGTGGAAACCTTTCTGCTCCCTACCTTCATTGAAGGTACACCAGCTAGCTACGAAATGAGTTTTGTCAAAAGGGCAGTCGATCAGGAAAAAGAAATCTTAGGATTGGAGACGGTCAAGTTCCAAACATCCTTGTTTGATCAGATTCCGTATGAAGATCAGGTAGATGACTTGGTTGAGATGCTAAGAGACCGGTCGACGATGGAGCAGATGTTTGCATTCATGATCAAGACCTACAATGAAGAGAATATCTCTAAACTTTACGACGCAAGCGTTGATTATTTCTCCGAAACTGAGCTGGAGCTCCTGTTGCATCAGCGTAATCAGGATTGGATTGCAAAGATGGGTGACCTGGCGAAGGAAAAGTCTACCTTTTTTGCAGTAGGTGCAGGTCATCTGGGTGGTGAGCAAGGCGTCATTCAGCTACTAAAAGAAGCAGGTTATAAAGTAAAGCCAGTAAAAAAGGTGAAGCTGGCCAGCAAATAAACTTCGCTCATTCGTTAGCTCAGAGTCCCGTGCATTCGTGCAGGGATTTTGGCGTTTTCTCTTTTATGATTTTTCTTTTGTAACACGTACGTGGTAGGTGCCTAGAATGAGCTTCTTTTTGATTGGATGAACTCAATCATTTTGTTTCGGTAGGCACTGATGCTGTCGTAAGACATATTTCTCCAAAGGTCCCCATGCGATAGACTGTCAGAATAAATCACTTCATAATCCTTGAAGCTTGTTTCCTCGATCTTTTTTTCAAACAATTGGGTGTATTGAGCGATCGTATTGTCGCTGATCAGTAACATCGGGATTTTTAGATTTTCGAGGAAGCTGGTAGGGGAAGCCTGGTAAAAGTCTGCTTCCGTATTTCCGAAAACCGCCTGCACATGGAGCTCAGCAAGGGCCGGATTATCCCCGCTGAGGAAGACCTGGTGATAATGGTTAATGTCATAAGCACCAGAAATGGGAACTGCCCCTTTGATGAATTTGGTGGGGAATCCTACATCCGCCAGATAGGTTGTATCCAGAATCAGCAATGCAGCCAGGTGCCCACCTGACGAATATCCACCGATGAACATTTGTCTTGCATCATAGCCAAACCTACCCTTTTCACGATGAAGCCAACCCACCGCCGACGCGATGTCACGAATGTGTTCCGGGTGTTTGACTCCTTCCGTAAGACTTGGATCTCTCCAGGAAGCGCTACTCAGTCGATGTCCCACACTTGCAACAGCGATGCCTTCACGAGCTAATTTTCTTGCCAGGTCCATTTCCATGTCTTTGTTGACATATGACCATGCGCCCCCACCAATCCAGACGAGTAGGGGAGGATTGGCAGTAGCAGGCACCACCAGATTTAGTCGTTGTAGGCTGTCGGACCCCGTTGCATAAGGAAGGTTCGAAAACTCCTCAAATTCATAGAAGGTGGTTTGACCTTGTGCAAAAAGGGTTGATAGAACAATGAAGACAGAAGTAGCATATTTCATAAAAAAGGTGACTTAGCTTAATAATGAATAGGTAATTAATAATTGCGCTCCATCTTTCCACCTGATCCATCCTTTTCCTTGCTCCCTCAGGTTTCCGTCCACCAGTTTTACATACATCCATTCACCTTCCACCATTAAGGGTTCCAGGAATTCATAGGAAACAGAAACAGTCGAGGATTGGGAGAGGGGTTTGATGTGGATTTGCTGCGTATTCTTATGGAGGGGCTCCACCGAAAAAACAGACAACAGGAATTCGGGCCAGGGAATAAACCTGCCCTGATGTTTATTCAGGTAATGGTATTGACCAGTCTGTTGATTCGTTTCGATTTTAATGAACTCATCCCCAATACCGACCACTTTGAACATCAAGATCCCGTAGTCCAATTTCATGTGAGTCGGAAACAGCCAGGGAGGTGCGTATTGACTTTGAAATCCTAACTCTGTCTGTAGAAACACCAGACTATCTACAGGGCTGTGTTCATCGATTGATTTCTCCAGGTTCACCCCTCCATAGAAATACATGACCGAATGCTCGTAAAAATTAGGCTGAAAGAAGCCGATTCCCATGGTTTTTGGTTGAACTGTTGAAGGTCGCTGGTAGGATGCCAAATGAAGAAAGGATGCGGTAGTTTCAAAAGCCTGCGCCTGTTGAGCCTTTTGACGTTGAAGGTACCGATAATGGGTGATTCCGTAGAGTGCGATGGCCAGGAATAGCAGTGCCCAATTCAGTGAGACGATTCGTTTCTGAGGAATCTGCTTTGCGAGCAGCATGGAGCATATCAGGAATGCGACTGCCGCCAACACTCCCCATCCCAAAACAATGGCAGCTGCAGCTAGCATTTGACCTTCACCTGCTTTCATAATGCCTGCCAGGTATACACCCAGGACAAAAGAAACCACTGTTCCCAGGAGATAGAAGGTCAGTCGAGCAAGGTTAAACCGTTTCATTTTTCTTCAATTCCACTCTCTAAAGTTAGTGAAATACGATGCTACTCAAATACCACCTCGTCGAGGTAGATTTTTTGGCGGAACCCATCGGCACTGGAAAACACGACTAATCCCGTTCGGATGCAACTCAGGTCTAGTTTTTTGAGATTGATGGAATAACGCTTCCATTTAGTGCCAAGCGTCAATTCCAACTCTTCTTTGGCAGTATCCGGGTAGGGCTTGTCGGGTCCAATCAGGCCGAAACCAATTTTGGCTTGTACGTTTTCATCGTCAGCACGTGCCCAGAAGCTAAATTTTTTGGCTCCAGAAAGGTCGTACCCTCCAAGCAGGTCTCCCCAGTCATTGGCCGGATCCATCATGCCCAGACCGTACCAGTCGTTCCGGGCGTCGTAGGCAATCTCCAAAGCTGCTTCTCCGGAATAAACGTGTCGGGTGCTTTTTACATCGACCTTCATCGCGCCATAGTTCCCCATGTATCCAGAAGCTGAATAAGGGTGCACGTCGCCATCTTTGTAGACATAGAAAGGGAGTTCCACTTTCGGAACCAGGTATTTTTGCTGACTTCTTTCGGCGTCGTTCACTACCACCGAAGTCGTCGCGATGCCCACATTCGTCCCATCTGAAGCGAGCGCATAAACCTTTATGGGTCCATCTTCCCTGGGTAATTGGATTTCGAAGCCTTGATCGGATCTACGATGGGTGAGCGCAAGTACCTGATCCCTTCGCTTACGACTACCCGTTCGCTGATTGTAGGCAAATGAGATCGAGAGCGGTTCATTCTCCGCATCTGAGCTTTTCATGGAAACTGGAAGCCATGTGCCGCTCTCAAAGGAGCCTTCAGGGAGGTCAAATGCATCAATTCTTGGCGGATGATTCTCCGGGTCCTGGCCAGTATATGCTTTGCGGAATCCCCAGTACTGTGGTCGTCTGAGTCCATTTACATGGGTAAGCAACCAAGATGCAATATGATTGGTACCGTCCGAATAGTGGAAAAAGAAGGCTCCCAAATTTGCAGGCTTTGTTACGATCCATTCTGCATACCCTCGAGTGATTTCATCATATTTCTGCTCATCACTGGGTTCGATCACGACACCATTGGCGTCCTTTTGGGAATCCCATTCACCCATCACCCCATATTCTGTAATGAGGTAGGGCTTGTCAATACCTTTCTTAGCAAATTCTTCTGAAATGAAATTGGCACCAGCCCCGTAGCAGTTAATGCCGTAGATGTCCAGTGAAGGCACATACTGTTGCCACCAATCCAATCCGAACGTCCATGCTTCTACGGAAGTAATGGGGTGGCCTGGATCGATTTCCTTGATTCGACTACAGATCTTTTCTAATAGCTTCGAATACGCTTCCTTTTCTTGATCAGTTGCTGTATTGAGATAGACCTCATTTCCAATTCCCCACGTAAGTACAGCAGGGTGATCTTTCAGTTTGCTGACCACCTCAATGGCATTGGCAACCATGGCTTCTTTTCCAGCATCATCCTCCAGGTAATTGAACTGGTCATCATCTTCCATTCCTGGTCTTCCATGTCGCATCCAAATGCCGACCATCACTTTGAATCCATAGGCATGTGCCGAATCGAGGAGCGTTTGCGTGCCCTCATTGGTTGCCCAAAGTCGTATCGTGTTGGCTCCGAGGTAAGAGAGATCCCTAAAGTATCGGCCATAATTGACCGCATCGCCGTCCGGACCAAAGGTGATCCCTTTGACTTCATACGGTTCCCCGTCTACCAGCAAGTTCCATTCCTTTCCCGTTTTTGAAATTGTGGTCTGGCTGGAAAGGTTCAAGCCGAATAACAGAAAAACGGTCAGGGAATATAGCTTTCTTCTCATTTCTTTTTTTTCACTGTGTTTTCGTTTGTTGTTCAGGCGCTTCTGTTGGGCGGCCCGTGTAGGTTGAGTGGGTTTCCGCTTCTTCTTGGTTTCAAAAGCCATGGCTAAGAGGCGATCAAGCTTTTTTAAGGCCAGTTCCTTGTTCTTTAACTGGGAACGACTGGCTGTGGAGGTGATGATTAGATCACCTTCTTTCGTCAGTTTTGTTGCGAGTTTGGATATTAACTGCTGCTTCTTCTCGTCACCCAGGGCTTTTGATAGATCAATATTCCAACGCAGCATGACCTTCGATTCCACTTTGTTTACGTGCTGTCCACCAGGCCCACCGCTCCTGGCTGTGGTGATCTGAACTTCCTGTTCTAGAATGTCGCGTTTCAACGGGTGCATGGGTTCTTTAAACTTCTGGGGAACTGATAGTGTTTCAACGGAGGATGCCTCGTCAACCGTTGTTGGAAAGAGAAGGAGACACCTCCGGCTTCACTTGACCTACTTCAACGATGTAGCCGTCGGGGTCTTTGATGTAGGCCCGCCATTCGGCTCCCATGTCTTTTGGTGCAGTCAGAAACTCAGCTCCTTTGGCTTTCCAGTCCTTGTACGATTGTTGGATGTCTGCTACCCGAATGTTGAGAAAACTGCGAAATGTTCGGGTATCAGGCGAGGGTGCTTCGAGGTGATAGCCTGGCTTATCGGGGGTGGGTCCACCGCCCTCATTGATGATGAGCCACGTGTTGGCTAGTTTCACAAAGGAGGGATGTCCCTCATGAAGCAGCTTTCCACCAAAGATATTGGCATAGTAGTTGGCAGAGACTATGGCGTCTTGCACGGTCAGAAAGTGTGTAACAACGAAACCTTCTGTAGGCATTGGAAATTCGGATAAGTCCATACAATGATTGGGTTGCAATGAGATTCTCAAGCTACCGTTTTTGACGGCCATAAGCAAGAATCTGCTTAGCCTTCTAATAGGTGCCTGACGCAGTGGTCTCCGGAATAATGACCAATCCATCATACCCTTTGATCAGTCGTTCCAGGAAGGTGTTCCCCATGTCTACTTTGCTTTGCCTAACCTGACTTCTGATGGCTCTGAGATCAAAAAATCCCCATCTTTCATTGATGTGCTGCGCGAAAGGAGTCAAGGCATGCAAGGGTGAAGTTTCGTCTTCGATTGCATAGGTCACTTCGCTCATTTCTTCTGTGGGAAGAAAGGTGTTCATCCCGCCTTTTTTTCCGACGATCATCAGGTGGTAGGATTTTTTACCCTCCGCGTGGGCGATGTTAGCGACCAGGTTTCCAACATCGTGACCGCCGATGAGACTTTCAGCTTTACTTACATGGTAAGCCCCAAATTTGTACAGCAATCGACGATCAGATTTTCCTTGGTTGTTGAAATAGTAGTTTAGAAACGCTGACTTCATTTCTCCAATTCGAGTGTGATAGGTTGCCTGATCAATGCGATTGTAAATCTTCCAGCTGATTTCAATGTTGCTGGCAATTCTTTTTGCCTCTTGGCTTTCATTGGATAGCAACACCCGCAGTTCATCAAAGATTTCCGCTTTTGCAGCGAAGATGAAGAGTAGCTCATAGTTTCCGGTGCGCGCTGCTTCCTGAAAGGCTTCATCCGATTGCTTTGCCAAGGATTTTGCCAGGTCGATGGCTTGTTCGGAGGTACATAAATCGCTTAGGCGATCGAATGCGATTCCTGTCGAGAAAAGAGAGACTTGATCCAGTCCCCAGACATCTGCCCCGGACGATGTTAATTCTTGCAGGAAATGAAATTCTTCCCTGGCGCTGTAAAACGATAAAGCAGCTGGGTTTCTTTGGTGGAAAGAGTCTACCGCTGTGGAGGTCAGGAGTGTCACATATTGTGCTACAGAGGCAGCAATGCTGTCAATCTCAGTTACAAGCACATCGACCTTTTGCTCGGCGAAAAGGGCACTTGCAAATAAGGGAACTTCTGCCAACCCATGATCTTCTCCGATCAAAAAGTGGTGATGAGATCTGGCATGATTAACTAGGCTGTCCCAGCCAGGTCCCTGAAATGATCCTTGATAGGAGAAGGGATAAAGGTGCTGTTTTGCCAGCACACCTACTTGGTTGGTTTGGCCTATCACCAGCGTTACGCAGGTGAATGCGATTAGAATTTGGATTAAAGAAAACCTGAATATAGTGCACTTCATAGGTAATGACGTTAATCGATGGAATTCATATTAAGAGATCCTGTCTTACGGAAATTAAACCCTCGATAGCAGGATGCAACTGGCGACCTTTCCGTTGCATTCTGAGCTCAGGATATTGCTTAGGTACTGCCTAAATTAAGGAGTTGCGAAGAGAGGGAATGGGTAATGATTAGAAGAGAAACTGTATTGAGAATAAGAGAAACTTTATGAAGTAGAATAGAAAGTGTTTGTTGCAGAACAGTAACTATCGATTGCACATCAGAAGATATCTGTTTTACAATAGTGTCATTTAGTTGCACATCAGAAGGTGTAATATGCAAAGGAGAAACTGTGAGATTTACAATAGAAACTATCTAATACTGAAGAGAAAGTGTCTCATGCAACATAGAAAAGGCACAAATTAAGACGTTCTTCCATATTGCATGAGCATTGGATACTGGCTATGCTTAGTTTTCCAATAAATACTTTACTGCTTCTTCCAGCTGCTGGTCTCGGCCGGCAGCCATGACCCCGGGTTCGTTCGGGACCCGAATGTCCGGCTCCAATTGGTTGTTTTCGAGGAATGGTTCTCCCAGCGGTTTCCAACCACCCATTGGGATTCCGAAGTAGAGGCTGGGATCTATTTGAGTTTCCCACCACACGAAGGTGCCTGTTCCAGGTACCGGCATTCCTAATGTCTGGCCCCCATTCTTGATTTTGTAGGCCACTGGGAAGAGGTGCGCATCGGAATAGTTACTTTCACCCATGAGCACAATGGAAGGCTTAATCCACCGATTCCACGGCTGGTAGCCAATGTTTTGGCCGTGTGGGATGATGTCCATGTATTTTTTGCCAACTAAAAAATCAGATAGCACATCGTGTAAGTTTCCGCCACCATTGAAGCGGGTATCCACAATTAGTGCCTCGGCACTGAGATGTTTTCCAAGGGCATCTTCGAAGACCGTACGCATGCTGGGGTCATTCATGCTTCGAACATGTACGTACCCAAGCTTGCCATCCGATAGTTCCAGGGTCTTGGCTCTTCGTGTTTTGACCCAGCGCTGGTAGAGAAGTTGATTTTCCGCGCCTAAGGAAGAAGGCTTTACCACTTCTTCCCATCGACTGCCTGTAGCAGGGTTCCGGAGTGATAGAAGGACATTTTGGTTGGCTTTTCTGTTGAGAAGCTGATAAAAGTCCATCTCGGCGGTGATGGTCTCTCCGTCGATTTGTTCGATGACGGTACCGGCCGTCACTTTGGAGGAGGCCTTGTCCAGCGGCCCACCTTGCAGTACTTCCGCCACACGCAGACCATCTGACGTATGTCCATAATCATAAAGCAATCCCAGTGAGGAGGTCTGATCGCCGGTTGCAGACCTAAAGAAGTACCCACTACCTGTATGAGAGGCATTGAGTTCGCCTAACATCTCACTCAACATCTCCGCAAAGTCATAATTATTGTTGATGTAGGGAAGGAGCGGTGCATACTCTTTTTTGTAAAAATCCCAGTCCACACCTTGTAAGTCGGGTACGTAAAATTTCTCGCGCACCTGTCGCCAGCTGTGCTCGAAGATGTAGGCTCGTTCCTCCCCACGTTTCAGCAGCATTTCTCCTTTGGTACGGATGCGTTTCGAAGACCCATCACCCAGATCGATTTTCATGGGGCTGCCGTCGGCCAAGAGCAACAGAAAGTCACCTTCTTGAGAACGCTCCATGCTGCGGATGCTGGCTCCGATCTTGGAGAACAGCTTCGTTTCGCGGGTTCGAAGATCAGTCACCCACAGGTCATCCCGGCCTTCAAAGCGAGTTGCATAGTATAGCTTGTCACCATCTTTGGAAAGGACATAGTCCGATGCGCTTGAGGTGTGCACTGTCAATTTCTTTTTCCTCTCTGTCAGATTTTGCCAGTCGAATTTCAGCAGTTCATCTGCATCGGTCTCCTCTTTCTCTTTGCCTTTCTTCTTTTTGGAGGATGGTTCTTCTTTTTCCGAATTGTCCTCCTTGGCATCTTCTTCTTGCTCTTTCATCAACGCAAATTCTTCTTTGGATAAGTTGAATTTATCGTAGGCTTCCTGGGTAAAAAACATTCCGAAGACGTCACCTTGTGAGATAAATCCATTTTCAGTACGGTTGCCTTGACGGGTAGATATCCAGATCATCATTTCGCCATCCATTTCCCACTTTGGCGCAGCGTCTACATACCCACTTTGTGTCAGGTTTCTCAACGTCCCGTTTCCAGAAGCTTCAATCAACCCCACCTCAGGCCAGAAAATGCGCTCTTTCGGTCCGTACTGTACCAAAAACCACTTGCTGTCCGGAGACCATTGGTACCACATGTCTCCATCAGCATAGGAATAGTTGTATTCTGCAGGAAGAATGGTACGCGTGGCTTTTGAAGACAGGTTGATAACTTTAAGCGTGGTACGGTCCTCGAGATATGCTACCTCCTTTCCATCTGGCGAGTAAGCAGCCTGAAATTCTTCTGCAGCATTTGCCAAGATGGTTTCCTGGTCCAGCAACGTAGAAGCGAAGAAGTATTTTTCTGCATCTCTTCGGATGGTTTGAGTATACAGGTTCCAGCTGTCGTTTACTTCGGCGGCATACAAAAGTGACTTGCCGTCCGGGCTGAAGCTGACGCTTCGTTCCTGCCATGGAGTATCGGTGATCCGTTTGGTGGTTCCATGTTCGATGCTGCTCACGAAGATCTCACCTCGAAATACATAGGCAAATTCTTTGCCATTGGGAGATAAACTGACTTCAGTAAAGCCCCCGGAAACCTTAACAACTTTGTCCAGATTTTCGCGCCCATCATATCCAATTGAAACATTTACTTTTTGTGGCTGCTGGCCCTCAGTAAGGGTGTATAGTTCGCCGTGATAACTAAAACACAGGGTGCCATCGTCGGAAATCGTCAGGAAACGAATCGGGTGATTTTCAAAGGTGGTGACAGCGGTGTGCTGAGCAGGATTGCTCAATGAGCTTTTATAGATATTAAAGGATCCGCTGGCTTCAGACAAATAGTAGTAGGTGTCATTGTCCTCTGCAAAAACCGGGTTTCTATTTTCTCCTTCAAAAGTCGAAAGCTGGGTGTAAGACTGAGCAGTCAGGTCATAGACCCACACGTCCCGCGTGACCGAAGAGGTGTGGTGCTTTCGCCATTCGTTTTCATATCCTTTTCGGTCATGGAAGATGAGTTTAGCCCCGTCGGGGGAATAGGTGGCATCGTGTGCTGGTGAGGTAAGCACCTGGCTCACACGACCTCCCTGGCTGGGCACGCTGTACAATTCGGCCATCACTCCGGAAGGAAACTGCACATTGGTATGCAGGTCCTGACGTACCCCAGCAAAGATGATGCGCTGATTATCACGCGTAAAATCACTTGGTTTTTCATTGGTGGAATGGAACGTAAGTCGTGTTGCCTCACCTCCTGTAGCTGGCATCGTAAATACGTCGAAATCGCCATAACGATCGGAGGCAAAAGCAATTTGGTTGCCGTCATGGCTCCATACTGCGGAGTATTCGTAGCTTTCGGAAAGCGTGACGGGCACTGCGTTACCACCGGACACGGGAACCTTGTAGATATCTCCCTGATAGTTGAATAAGATGGTACTTCCGTCAGGAGAAATGGCAGGGTATCGCAGCCATTTAGGGTTTTCCTGAGAAAAACCAACCGTACAGAACAGGATGAGGATTACGTTGAGCGTGGGTAAAAGGAATTTCATAATTTTCTTTTAGGTATAATGAATGCTTAGCTATGCGTAGCCAAACGCAAGGAAGCGGAAACCTTGAAGCTACTATCCCCAACCAATACCTACAATAGTAGTCTTATAAGAGGCTTTTTGTTGGTTCAAGAGGTTTGCAAGGCGGAAGTTGCCAATCCGTTTTTCTTACATCGATCTACCAAATTCCCATTCACTTCAATGTCCTTTTAGCTTCTTCAAATA
Source organism: uncultured Roseivirgaceae bacterium (assembly GCA_964591785.1). GTDB lineage: Bacteria > Bacteroidota > Bacteroidia > Cytophagales > Cyclobacteriaceae > Ekhidna. The sequence goes on along the minus strand of CAZQDI010000058.1, from coordinate 772 downwards.
GCTTCCCGTTTTCATAGATGTTGAGCATTGTCACGGTCGGACTCTTCTTCACGAATTCATATACAACATTTTCGTACTTGAAGTAAAACTCATTTTCAGACTGCGGGAAGAGCTCGGTATTCCATCCGGGCTTACCGTCGGTAATGTCAGTAGCGCGGAGAAGCTTGCCCTCTCGCACAATGTTCACAATTCGATCAGGAAGTACATAATCACCCACGTATTGATCCAGCGTTGCAGTCGGAAGTTCTATTTCAGCCAGTGGTTGATGATCGTAGCTGATGATCCGAGTAAGCTTCCAGTCGTCACCAATCTTTTTCCATAAGGCCGTCATTTTACTTTGGGCGACCACTTTCTCTGTCCCATCGTTGATCTGAAGGTAAAAAACATGGTCGCAAAACTCCAGTGCGCCATACCGATTCATCGGAAAGACTTTCAATGATCCCTCGATGAGCTCTCTTCGCAGTGGTTGCCTTCGACGTTGCTCTTCCCCACAAAAAATAGACATGTCTCGCATCTCGTCATCTTTGGAGGCAGTAAAACCAGCATGGTCATGAAAGAATTCGAAGTCTTCTGAAAGGTAGGAAGCATATAGCTCAAGGTTGCAGCTATTCTGTGCAGCAAAGTACAAACTGTCCATCGTGACAATTTCTTCATAAAGCTCACCCGACTGTTGTGAGAAGCTGAATAGGGTGGTACAAAAGAAAAGGAGTAGACAAAGGTAGGAAGCATATAGCTCAAGGTTGCAGCAATTCTGTGCAGCAAAGTACAAACT
>CAZQDI010000057.1:0-23508 GCA_964591785.1 uncultured Roseivirgaceae bacterium | reverse complement strand
CCTCCACAATTACTGATCTTGATCCATTTTGAAAAACGAAATCATTTCAAGCAATTGATCTACCTTATCGAGAACCTCTTTGGTTCTCAAGTTATAATTTGTCATTCCGGCAGACAGCTCCTCGCACGATGCGGCTATCTGGTCTGTCCCCGCAGCCGATTGTTCCGCGATTACAACGACCGTCTCTATTTGAGTCATGATTTGTGAAAGACTATTTGACTGCTGTCTTGTAGCATCGGTAATACTTTGAGATTCTGCCAAGGTCTCTTCGTTGGATTTGGCAAGTTTGCTGAATGACTGCATCGATTCATTTGACTTTGTCTTGCCATCTCTTATTATTTCGGCCATCTCATTGATCATAAAGGCGCTCTCTTCAGTGCCTTCTTGCACTGCCTTAATTAATCCTTCAATTTCATGCAAAGATTCTTGAGTGCTGTCTGCTAATTTCCTTACCTCTTCTGCCACCACTGTAAAGCCTCGACCAGCCTCGCCAGCTTGTGCAGCTTGAATGGAAGCATTAAGAGATAGAAGGTTTGTCTGACCGGCTATCTCCCGAATGATGGAGGTAATTTCCGCTATTGCCCTTGACTTGTTCTTAAGTTCCTCCATGGCCAAAGCAGTCTTTTCGGCTCTATGGAGCGCTTCTTCTGACTGAGTAACCAATCCTTCAATCAGCGAGAGGCTTTCATTTGAAATGTCATTTCCTACTTTAGATTTGGATTGAATTGTTGACGCTTGATTATCTATACTGCTAGCAGTGGAACGCAGGTTTTCAATCAAACTTGATACTTCATCAATTTTCGATACCTGATTATTTACCCCCGAGCTGATTTCTGAGATCGAGCTGGTGATTTCAGTAGTACTTGTATGCATTTCTTCACTACTGCTTCTCATTTCTGTTGATGCGGAAGCAATCTCTAATGTGCTACTCTTTACTTGCAATAGAAGCTCAGAAAAACTAATTAGTGACCTGTTTACACTTTCTTTCAGATCAAGAATTTCACCTTCTGCTGTTGCATCAAAGCGCTTGGTCAGATCACCAAGTGAAATGCCTTTCATGACATCCCCTATTAGCGTTAATGGAAGTACGATACCTTCAAGTAACGAATTAACCGAATTGGCTAAATCAAGCCATTCTCCTTCCTTGTTTTCTAAAGTAATCCTTGCACTGAAATCTCCTGCATTTGCAGCCCTTTCTATTACTTCGTTTGTTTCGGAAATTGCCCTATTTAGGGCATCCTGCTGAGCCAAGAGTGCCTTATTTCGTTCCAAAACATCCTCGGTTGCCTCCTTCACCTTCAACTCCAGTTCTTTCTTTTGATTCTGGATTGTCTTTGAACGAGCTCGAACAAAAAGAATGATTAAGACAGTTATTGTGAAAAGCAGGCTTCCTCTGAACAGCCAGGTTTCCCACCAAGCTGGCAAAACCGTGACACGAATCATCGCTGGCTCTTCATTCCAGATTCCATCATTGTTGGCTGCCTTCACCATGAATGTATAATCTCCCGGATCCAGATTAGTATATCCCGCATTCCTTTGGTTGCCGACAAAATTCCAATCGTCCTCGAAACCTCTCAGTCTAATCGCATATTGATTCTTTTCAGGGTGAGTAAAACTTAAACCTGAAAATGCAATGCTCACCACATTATCTTCATGTGAAAGTCTAATTTCCTGAGCAGCACTAATATGCTTGTTGAGAGCGGTTCCACTAGTATGGTCTACAATTTTGCCATTGATTTTTAGCTCAGAAAATACGACATTCACGAGCTCTTCATTTGGTTGAATGTCGTCCGCCTGAAAGTAGTTGAAGCCATTATTGCCTCCTAGAAAAATTGTTCCCGAGCTTGATACAAGGTAGGCCCCACGATTAAAATTATCACCTTGAAGTCCATCACTTTTGTCAAAGAGTCTAAAGTCAAATCCAGCAGTAGTTTCTTTGATCAAAGCAATTCCTTTGTTAGTAGTTACCCAGAAGGAGTCGCTCCCTTGCTGAAATATGGCAAGCACCTCGGACGAAGGCAGTCCATCCTCTTTCCTAATTGTAGAAAAGGTGTTTTCGTTCTCATGGTAACGGGCCAACCCCTCTTTAGTGCCTATCCAAATCCTGCCCCTAGCATCCTCAAAGATAGTATTGATGACTTCTGAAGGAATCCCACCCTCAGAATCTTCCTTAAACCAGAAATTCTCCACTTGATAATCATCGCCTGATTGAACAATCTTATTCAGACCATCTTGGGTACCCACCCAAACTCTTTGTTTTGAGTCAACCAAGATGGAAATCGCCTGATTGGAAGTAAGACTTATTCCATTCGATTCCTCTTCCGAAATATTTTTGATCTTTCTACCGTTCTTGTCAATCTGATCTACTCCACCAAAAGAAGCTACCCAGAGATAGCCGTTTGCATCTTCGGCGATTGCAAAAGTGTTGTTATTTGAAATTGTTCTTTCCGTGCCATCTGCTAAGAAGGTCTCGAAGGTGTTATTTCCTATGTACTTGCTTAGTCCTCCGGCCCAGGCAGCTACCCAGATATTTCCTTCACTGTCCTGCAATAGGTCCAATACTCCGTCCCCTTGTAATCGGTTCAGGTTTCCCGGTTCTGCAATGTATTGTTCAAAAGAGTTTTGATCCCTATCCCAAATGTTGACACCACCTCCGTCAGTCCCAATCCAAACTCGACTTTCGGATTCAACCAAAAAACATGAAATGTTATTACTTGACAATCCCTCGCTCTGACCTGGCTGCTGGAATACATGATTGAATTTCTTGTATTTGGGATCGTACACATCCAACCCCTGATTAAATGGAGCAATCCATATTCGATTGTTATTGTCCTCAAAAATATTCCAGATGGACTTGGCTGAAATTGAGCCTTGTTTCGTGGGATTGTAATCGTATCGAATAAATTGCTCTTCACCTTTCCGTAGCAGATTCAAACCGCCATTTTCTGTTCCTACCCAAATGTCACCCTTTGAGTCTTCATAAAGCCTCAAAATTCTATTGCTGCTGATCGATGCAGGGTCATTCTTAGAATATTCATATTTTAAGATGCGTGGGTTAGAAGTCCCATAGCCTTCAACAATAGCCATTCCATTCTCCCTCGTCCCAATAAGCACTTGGTCATTTTGGTTTACAATTAGGTGATAGGATTCATAATTCCATCCAATCATTTCAGTGAACTTGGTTATAGATCCTTCCTCTATCACATACAGGTCCAACGTGGAGCCTGCCCAGATCCTGTTTTTTGAATCAACCGCAAGTGTTTGAATCCCCTCTTTAGCCAGACCCTCAATTTTAGTAAGCTTATCGTCGAAAAAATAAAGTCCATCAGAAGTGCCGATCCATACCTTTCCTTCATGATCTTCTTCAAGTGCAAGGATGCTATTGCTAGTCAGCACTGGCTCTGTGGCAACACTGATTACCTCGAAGTTGTTATGGTCCGGCTTGTAAATAGCTATCCCTCCCAGGGTGCCGACCCAAAGCTCTCCTGTACTTCGATAAAGCAGACTTCTAACATCATTATTTGGTAGCGTTCCACTTTTATTTGAAGCTTGAAAAACCTCAAAATTGAACCCATCGTACTTATTGAGCCCACCATATGTTCCAACCCAAAGAAATCCCTCCCTATCTTGTGTGATAGCCTGTACCCGGTAGTGAGAAATTCCCTCGGAGTTGTTCCTAAAGGAGATAGCTTTTGAATCTTGTGCTAGTGAAACTTGAACCAACCACCAATTGGCTATCAATCCAAATAGTACATAGGTAAAATTCTTTAGCATTGCTAGATTACAATAAATTAAGTTAGTGCTTTATCAAATGATAAAGCACTAATATAGCTAAAGCAGTCACAAATCATGATAGCAGTACGAATCAAGTCGGTGCAATGCACCACCCCAGATGAAATAGACAAAGACGAGCTATACCTGAAAATGAACGGAAAGAAAATCTGGCCCGAAGGAGAAATTTATCATCGCGTCGATACTGGAGATAAGGTAGAAGTCAATCTTGACTTGCTGTTGTCAGTCGGTTGGAATGAAATTGAAGTATGGGATTTCGACTACCTCAGTAAGAATGACCTGCTTGGGGTATTTAGGTTCAATATCACTGATGTTGCCGGTTCCTACTCTACTAGTATGACGCTGTTGGAAAGAAACAGCACAGCAAGCTATTATCTCTACTGGGAAGTGTTGTCTAAACAGGTAACTTAAAACCCTTTAGCGTTTGATAGAGTCTCACGGCATGAGAATCTGTTAGTCCACTTATAAAATCATTAATTATTTGGAGTGAGGAATAGAGAGAGGAGCTATTCTTGATCGGGACGATATACTCTTCAGGAAGTAATCTTAAGATGGATTTGTGTTTTGGAAGCGGAGCATCGAAATTGGTAAAGTACAACGACGTGGCAAAGGCCTCGATTAAGTAATCAATCACTTCAAATCCGCCCGCCTCCTTCTCAAGAACTACTTTGGATCGGTATATTTTCTTAATGGAAAGATCTATAATACTTCGTAAGGGTTTTGAGGAGGGGATTAAGCTTGTAATTGCAACATCAAATGATCCATCTAACATCTTCTCTTCATTGGCCTCAAACACTACAGTGCATTCCTGAATTAGCTTGCTAATCACCATCGCTCTTAGAATACCAAGCTTTTCATTTAAAGTAGAGATTTTGTTCAATTTTTCTGATGAAAATTGGTCTCCAATGATCGACGCGAAAAGCTCCACCGTATAATCTAACGGTACTAACCCCAATCGACATCCGTCTTCCAAATCGATGATGTGATAGCAAATGTCGTCAGCAGCTTCAACCAAGAATGAGAGCGGATGTCGACACCACTTTGCGCTACCAAGTGGGATTAGTCCCACTTCTACGGCAAGCTCCTTAAATAATCGGCTGTGTGATTGATAGTAACCGAATTTTTTCTGACTCTTTCTCTCTGGATCTTTTTTGCAAGAGGATGAAATCGGATACTTGGTGAATGCTCCGAGCGTGGCGTATGTCAAGCGCAGTCCTCCATTGGTGTTGTTTAGAATTCTGAACCCCTGGGCATTCCCTTCAAAAGTGGTGAGATCTACCCACTCTGCTTCACTCACCTTTTCCTTAAAGAATTCGCCACTCTTGTTGGTCAAATAAAAGGAAGAAATACTGTCCTCACCGGAATGACCAAATGGAGGATTTCCCAAGTCATGCGCTAGGCATGCTGCACCAACGATAGCTCCAAAATCATTGATCGAATACCCACTTTCTATCAAATTGGGGTACTTTTTCAAAAGGAATCCACCAGCATTTTTTCCCAATGACCTTCCCACACTGGAAACTTCAAGACTGTGGGTTAGCCGCGTATGCACGAAATCATCTTCGGGCAAAGGGAAAACCTGGGTTTTATCCTGAAGCTTCCTAAAGGGGTGAGAAAAAATGATTCGATCATAGTCTTGCTCAAATCGACTTCTCAGCTGATCATGTGAATGAAAGGTCTCCTCACCAGGACGTTTATTTGAAAGTAATTTGAGCCAGTTCAATCGGTTAATTGATGGTGTTGTAATAATTGAATATAGTAGTTATATCTCGCTCAGAGGAAAACTTAAGTCTATTGATATCAATTAATCTCTCAATGTCATCATTCTTTGCACTTAACAATTGAAGAATTGACTTTTTATTAGATTTTAATTTGTCAAAAGAGGTTAGATCACTGGATGAATAAAATACCGATTCAATTTCCAGATTTTTCTGACCAGTCATTTCAGGAAACAGACTATTCCCGGTGCTTTGATATTCGATATCAATTACATACTCCTTTACAAGATTTATTGAGCCAGTACTAAGAACTTGCAAATAGGTATTAATAATCCCACCCTCCATGGAAGAAGCTTTGACTGGAATGAAACGTTTCCCTTCCAACTCTACTAATTTGACTTTTGAAGAAGTTATTCTCCGTAGTCTATTCTCCACTTTGCATTCCAGGTAGCCCCGTGCAATATTCAATCTGCCATTAAAAAAGATGGCCGTGTTTTCTTTGGTTATAATCACACCATGCTCCCAATCCTCATTGAGGTAGACGTCTTTTGCATTGGTACTAAGCGAGGTGGATATTTCTTTTATGTCAGCTGCATTTGCTTCCACAATAGAATCCATCTCCAAAAAATAGCTTTCGAGAGCTTGGGAATTGACGGCAAAAGTTGATGAAAATAACAGACTCAATAATAAGATGCGCGAAAAGTTTTGCATAAAAGTTATGTATGTTAATCAGTGTTTATTCTAGTAATACAGGATCCTGCCTCAAAAGCCTACTTAAAGTTTCATAGGTCAATGGATGCATTTTTTTAAATTCTACCGGCCTTTCAAAAAAATTCTCTACAGCAACTGCAAAGAACTCCTCATTGTTTACTCCCCCATAGGATCGAAAAAATGTTTCAGATCCATTATTGATCTCCCTCATGGTTTTGCTTGCATGCTCTTCCCATTCCTTTAGCAATGTGTCATCCAAGAAGTTATGTTCATTATTGGCAATTCGATTTTCAAGTCGCAATGCATGAGCCATTTCATGCAATCCAAGATTTCTCCCATCCTTATTCATATAACCTTGTACGAAGTCTTTCCATGACAATGCAATTGCCTTTAGTTTGGGATTTACTTCCCCCCTATGATATGCTTTATTCTCGCGATTATAAAACGTATCGGGAAACACAAAAATCTTATAGAAATAGGGAAATGTAATCCCTCTAAACCCAAATGTCAGCTGGGCTGCAGAAGCAGAAATTAAGACTTTCATCTCATCCGTAACCTCATCCATTTGCCTTGCAATAAATTCCTTACTCGACATAAATCTGGCAACCTTGTTCACAAAGATCTTCTTTGATCTTTCAGGGAGTTTTTGATAAAAGGTGAAATGATTTTCTAAAAATGACGTGTGTTTAGCAAGAAAGAAATAAGGAGCAGCATATGACTTTGCTTCCAGTAAAAAGTAAACAAGCAAATCCCGAAATATACTTAAGATCAAGAAGGCGATCCCCGCAACAAAGATGACAATAATAATCAAAGCTCTTTCAGCAAATTCTTCAAGTCCACTTTTTTCCCAAGCTTCTCTGTCAGGCTTTCCACAGCAACTCTCTCCTGCAGCATACTATCTCTTTCTCTCAGAGTCACCGTATCATCCTCCAGCGTCTGATGATCTATTGTGACACAATAGGGTGTTCCTATCGCATCCTGTCTCCGATACCTTCGGCCGATCGCATCCTTTGAGTCATACTGAAATGAGAAATCTAATCTTACTTTCTGCAAAACCTCCTCAGCCTTTTCTGGCAAGCCATCCTTATTTACCAAAGGCAGAATGGCAACTTTATTCGGTGCTAAAGCTGGAGGTATTTTTAACACAGTTCTCTCGGACCCATCTTCGAGCTTTTCTTCTACATACGAGGCAGACATCACCGCCAGAAACATTCGGTCCAGTCCAATCGAAGTTTCGACCACGTACGGAACATAACTTTCTTGGCTTGTTTGATCGAAGAATTGTAGCTTTTTACCAGAGTATTCCTCGTGTGCCTTAAGGTCAAAATCGGTACGGGAATGAATTCCTTCCAATTCCTTAAAACCCATTGGAAAATCAAACTCGATATCAGTCGCTGCATTGGCATAGTGAGCCAAGTTAATGTGATCATGAAACCTGTAATTTTCCTCACCTAAGCCCAGGGCTTTATGCCACTTGATGCGTTGCTCTTTCCAATGCTTGTACCAGTGCATTTCCTCGCCAGGTTTTACGAAGAATTGCATCTCCATCTGCTCAAACTCACGCATTCTGAAAATAAACTGGCGAGCTATGATTTCATTTCGAAATGCCTTACCAATTTGAGCAATCCCAAATGGCGGCTTCATTCTGGCGGTTTTTTGCACATTTAGATAATTGACGAAAATGCCTTGAGCTGTTTCAGGCCTCAGGTATATTTTCTCGGCACCCTCTGCGAGTGAGCCCAGTTCCGTTGCAAACATTAGATTAAACTGTCGCACATCTGTCCAATTTTTGGAGCCTGAAATCGGATCCGAAATTTCTAATTCTTCAATGAGCGCCTTTACATCAGCTAAATCACCGCTACCCAATGCCTGACCTAATCTGGCTTCAATAGATGCTATCTTTTCCTTATATCCAGCAACTCTGGGATTTGTAGTCACAAACTGATGCTCATCAAATGAATCTCCGAATCGCTTGGAGGCTTTGGTTACCTCTTTGGCAATTTTCCCCTCAATCTTTCCGATATACTCTTCGATAAGGACATCGGCACGATACCTCTTCTTGGAATCTTTATTGTCAATGAGTGGATCATTGAAGGCATCAACATGTCCTGAAGCTTTCCAGGTCGTGGGGTGCATAAAGATCGCTGCGTCAATCCCAACAATATTTTTGTTTAGGCGCACCATGGATTGCCACCAATACTCCTTAATGTTCTTCTTAAGTTCAGCACCATTAGGACCATAGTCATAGGTAGCTCCTAACCCATCGTAAATGTCGCTGGAAGGATAAATAAATCCGTACTCTTTACAATGCGAAACAATGTTTTTTAGTGATCCTCCGTCAGGTGTATTGCTCATAGCCGGCAAAGATATATTTTGACCTTAGCTTTTATCTTAAGACGAAGCCTTTTTTACTCTGGTAGATGGGATCCTTTACAAATTAGCTTTCAAAACACCTATCGATCAAACTTCAATTGCATTTCATCCAAACTTTTGAAAGAGCCCACAGCGGTGATGGTGTCTTTAATTCTTAACCTGGTGTACCCATGTGTGATAATAGTCTGCCCCCCTCTTACAACGGAGAGAATAATCACGTCAGCGGGAAGCCTCAAGTCACGTAGTGTAATTCCATGCAGATCAGGATTAAGCAATTCAATATCTCGCGTATCCTGACCTTTTTCCATACCTAGAAGTAAGGAAGCTGCCTGCGGCGACCGGACAAAATGATCAAGTAAACTCACAATTGCTGTAGAAGGATCTACAATAAGCGCTTTTAAATCAAGAAATTTTTGGGAGTTGTATCTATGATTTAATCTGACAATGACATCCTTCGTACCGATTCGATGGTAGATCATTTCTGCGAGTTGGAGATTTTCTTCGTCTGAAAGCATCAGAACGATTGCTTCAGATTTATCGGCTTGAATGTCGATAAACTCATCATAAGAAAATTCTTGCAGGTACTTGATAACGACCCCATCCGGTTCCTCAATGGTCCCATCTGCTTTTTTGGTAGCGATCTTAACCTCCCAACCATGCTCAATGAGTTGTCGTGCCAGGGCTACGGATTGACTTTCGAAACCCACGATAATTGCATCTCTGATGCCGTCAAACTCCGGCACTGATGCACGTGTCCGGTCTTCACCAACCTTATAGATGGCCCACTTAAAGAGCGGTGGGCCAATAAATTGATTCAGTACAATCAAGGCAATGATTACGGTCGCGAGCTGATCTCCCCAACCGGGAAATTCGTTTGCCACGACTGTAGCAAGTCCTAAAGCTACCCCTGCCTGGGTTATGTAGGGCATCCATCCCAAGTGATTATACTTCATCGGATCTTTCGCCAACAACCCCCCGGTGTAGGACCCGATGATCATGGTAGCAAGGCGAATGAAAAACAGAACTAGCGCAGTGCCCAGCACCTGACTTATAACGTCTAACGAAAACGATGCCCCTGTCAAAGTAAAGAAGGCCACATATACCGGTAGGCTAATCTCTTCTAAAATCTTAAGAAATTCCGGTCTTGCCTTGCTATAATTGGTCACATTAAAACTGGCCAAAATACACATGAGGAGCGGTTCTAAGAAGATTTTGTGATGAAAGAGTTCTTCGGTGTAAACCCCCACCTTATTAGACAACAGATAGGCTGAATATCCTACAAGTAGGATGAGCATGGACTTAACCAATCGAACGACTCGAAACCTTAGTATAGTCTTAAGCAGAAAGCCAAACACAAAAAACCCAAGACCAAATGAGATCGTCAGTTCTACCCACAAAATGAGAATCTCAATGTAATTGAATTCCTGGCCGGAGATTAGAACTTTGGATAACGACAGACAAATAGAAAATAGCACGATAACCAGGAAGTCCTTCACCACTGTAACCCCCATCACAGTTTGTACAAAAGGGCCTTTTGCTCGAAGTTCGTTGATTACTGCTATTGCCGAGGCTGGAGATCTTGCTACAAAAATTGCAGCTGTTATCATGGCAATCGAAATCTGCGCCGTGCCATCTAAGTCCTTCATGTAGGGGATCAGGTCAGACAGAAAGTAAACTGCCAAGCTTCCCAGAACAAACGTCACAACCAGCTGCCCAAACGTGTTCCATTTTATAGAGTTTAGTCGGCTCCTGAGCTCTCTTAAGTACAATTCTGCACCAGCTGCGAATGCGATAAAAGCAAGCGCTGTCTCGTTAATGAAGTGTAGTTCCTTTTTTGCGGAAATTGGAATTAACCCAATGATAAATGGGCCTGCAATGATCCCAGTAAATATCAGTCCCGTGATCAAGGGTAGCTTTATTTTCTGAAAGGCTTTGGCAATTTGATTTGCAGAGACTGAAATGATCAAAAAGCCGATGACCAAAATAAGGAGCTCGTTATTGATGAGAGTGGTTTCCTGCATAATGTCTCTTGGCGTACCTTTTGTGATGATGTCCTAAAAATAGGAAACCAGCACTCGGACATGTTTCGTTTATAGCTGACAACTCACAATATAAAAATATGATTCGAATTACGCTTATTAATCTATTTATTGTTCTCGGATTAGTAACATCAGCACAAAGTGGCATTAGCCATGCATCCTATCATTCGCTTCTCCAAAAGTTTGTAGATAAAGATGGCCTGGTTGACTATAATGGTCTTAAGTCTGAAAGAGCAAGCTTGAAAAGCTATCTAAATGTGCTAGAAAACCACCCGCCTCAAAAGGATTGGACATCTGATGAAGAATTGTCCTACTGGATTAATGCATACAATGCGTATACATTAGACCTAATCCTGGAGCATTATCCTGTAAAAAGTATCAAAGACATTGGATCTACCATAAAAATCCCGTTCGTCAGCACTGCATGGGACATAAAATTCATCAACATAGGTGGTGAAGAATACGATCTCAACAACATAGAGCACGGGATTATTAGAAAAAAATTTGATGAACCCAGAATACACTTTGCGCTAGTCTGCGCAGCTGTCTCTTGCCCGAAGCTCCAAAATGAAGCTTATGTCCCTGATAAGCTTGATGAACAACTTTCAAAGGCAGCCCGAGAGTTCTTAGCAGATCCGGAAAAGAATGAATTTAAAAGTACAAAAAGCGCAAAGCTCTCTAAGCTCTTCAATTGGTATGGAGGGGACTTTAACAACGAAGGGACTCTTATTGAATATATCAATAAGTACGCTCCGTCAACACTATCTGAGAATGCTAAAATCAGCTGGAAGGATTATGATTGGAACTTAAATGAGCAGTAAATTAAAAAGCCCGGATTGACCGGGCTTTTTTATTCTCTATTACGACTTGATTGTTTTTCGTCCTATACTATAATATTCGAAACCCAACTCTTCCATCTGATCCAGATCGTACAAATTTCGACCGTCGAAGATGACATTGTTTTTTAGCCCTGACTTGATTCGATCAAATTCAGGGGTTCTGAATATTGGCCATTCAGTCATAATCATCAAAGCATCTGCTCCTTCAAGCGCATCATATTCATCTTTTGCAAAGTGAATATCATAGTCGAACTGTTCCTTGACATTTTCCATTGCCTCAGGATCGTATGAACGAACACTAGCACCCTCTTCCAGGAGAATCTTAATATTTTCAAGTGCAGGAGCCTCCCTAATGTCATCTGTATACGGCTTAAATGCTAATCCCCAAACAGCAATTGTCTTCCCTGATAGATCGCCATCAAAATAGTTTTTCACAGGCTCAATCATCTTCTGTTTTTGATTGGAATTAATATCCATCACAGATTTCAGAATTTTGAAATCGTAATCAACTTCATTGGCTGATTTGGCCAGTGCTTGAACATCTTTCGGAAAACAACTTCCTCCATAGCCGATTCCTGCAAACAAGAATCTTTTACCTATTCTCGCATCTGTGCCAATTCCTTTTCGCACTTTATCTACGTCCGCTCCTAACAGCTCACACATATTTGCAATCTCATTCATGAAAGTGATCTTAGTAGCAAGGAATGAATTCGCAGCATACTTAGTCAACTCAGCGGATCGAACATCCATAAAAATGACAGGATTTCCTTGTCTTACGTACGGAGCATACAGTTGCTCCATGAGTTTTATTGACCGTTCAGACTCTGCCCCAACCACCACTCTGTCAGGCTTCATGAAATCCTCCACTGCAACGCCCTCTCTCAAAAATTCAGGATTGGAGACAACTTCGAAATCAACTTTTGCATTTTCTTTCACTTTAGCTGTGACCTTTTCAGCGGTCCCAACTGGAACAGTACTTTTGTCAACAATGACCGTGAAGTCCTTCAAAAGAGGGCCTAGATCTTCTGCTACTTTCAAAACATATTTAAGATCCGCAGATCCGTCTTCTCCGGGAGGAGTAGGAAGCGCGAGGAAGATGATCTTGGCACCTTTGATACCTTCTTCAAGACTGGTTGTGAAATCAAGCCTACCTTGCCTGACGTTTCGCTCAAATAAAACCTCTAGGCCTGGCTCGTAAATGGTGATTTGCTTGTTCTTTAATTTATTGACTTTCTTTTCATCAATATCAATGCATGTGACATGATTCCCAGTTTCGGCAAAACAAGTTCCGGAAACCAAACCTACATACCCTGTACCTACTACGGCGATTTTCATATTAAAATGTTTAGTGATTAAACAGAGGCGGCAAAAGTATTACATCCATTCATCATAGTTGTAAAATCCAAGTACATTTTGGACGAACAAGATTAGTAGTTTTGTAGTTCGAAAGGCACAAACCCAAGTAACAACATGAACACCCCTAAAGTAGACCCAAACAAGACCATCGTTGAAGAAAATCAAAGCATGATCTCTCAAATGGTCAAAGATTTTTCACAATTAAATATTGAACCCACGAAAATGGAGTGGGATGAGACGCAACATTTTCCTAAAGATGTTTTTAAAAAGATGGGGGCGTTAGGCCTGATGGGTGTGCTAGTGCCTCAAGAATATAGTGGTGCTGGATTTGGATATCATGAATATGTCACAGCCATTATTGAGCTCTCCAAGGTGGATGGCTCAATCGGGTTATCGATGGCTGCGCATAATTCATTATGTACGGGTCATATCCTACAGCATGCCAATGATGCTCAGAAAAAGAAGTACCTAAATAAACTTGCTACGTGCGAATGGCTAGGTGCCTGGGGTTTGACCGAGCCCAATACTGGATCTGACGCAGGAAATATGAAAACGACTGCAGTGAAAGAAGGAGATCAGTGGATTATCAATGGAGCAAAGAACTTCATTACCCATGGTAATTCGGGAGACGTCGCAGTGGTCATTGCAAGGACTGGGGAACCTAATAGTTCTAGAAATGCAAGTGCATTTATTGTAGAAAGAGGAAATCCTGGATTTAAGCAAGGGCGAAAGGAAAACAAGCTGGGAATGCGGTGCTCTGAGACATCCGAGATGATCTTTGAAGATTGTAGAGTTTCTTCAGATAGTTTAATTGGTGAAGTAGGTGATGGCTTCGTGCAAGCATTGAAGGTATTGGATGGAGGAAGAATTTCAATTGCCGCATTAAGTTGTGGCATAGCCGAAGGAGCATTGAATGCTGCAATTCAATACTCAAAAGAACGAGAACAGTTTGGTAAGTCCATTTCAAACTTCCAAGGAATTTCCTTTAAGATTGCCGAAATGGCCACGAAAGTTGAAGCTGCAAAACTTTTGACTTACCGAGCCGCTGAACTCAAAAACCAAGGAGCAAAAGTGAATAAAGAATCTGCAATGGCTAAGCTCTATGCCTCAGAGGTAGCAGTCAATGTGGCAGATGAAGCAGTCCAGATCTTTGGAGGATACGGTTACATCAAAGATTACCCTGTAGAGAAGTATTATCGAGATGCTAAGCTGTGTACGATTGGGGAAGGCACCTCCGAAATACAAAAAGTAGTTATTTCCAGGTCTTTACTCGCCTAAGTATTTGATTGATGCAAAGTATCAATTACCTTTGCGCCCCATTAATTAGTTTGCAATGTTAATAATAAACGTCAAAGAGAACGAGTCCATCGATAGAGCACTGAAGAGATTCAAGAAAAAGTTTGAAAAAACTGGTGTTCTTAGAGAGTTGAGATCAAGGACTCATTACACAAAACCTTCTGTGAAAAGAAGAGACGAAGTCATCAAAGCGAAGTACATTCAGCAGATTCGCGACGAGGAAAATAATTGAGCCTAAAGGCTTCATCCTCACCTAAGAATTTTGTAAGTTAGTATCAGTCCCCTGAAGGTGGGGATGATGCTACTTATGACAGAAACCTTCCTCAAATATCTTTCCGCCGAAAAACGCTACAGCCAGCATACCATACAGGCGTATCGGAATGACCTGGAACAACTTAAATCTTATTTATTATTAGAATTTGAGCTCGACAATTTAGCCCAGGTCAAACATCACCATCTTCGGGCTTGGATTGTGAGTCTTACTGAATCAGAGATCACCCCAAGATCCATCAATCGAAAAATAGCTACCTTAAAATCATTGTATAAATTCCTCCTGGCAAGAGAATACACTGAAACAAACCCAGCCGATAAACTAAGACCCCTCAAGACCGAGAAAACGCTGCCCTCTTTTGTGAAGGAGCCTGACATAAAGCTGTTGTTAGATTCAATACAATTTGACCATGATTTTGATGGGATGAGGGACAAATTGCTTTTAGAACTTTTCTATGCCACCGGCTGTCGATTATCCGAGCTAATCAACCTCAAGGAAGCAGATGTTAATTTTTATGAAAAATCGCTAAAAGTACTTGGCAAAAGGAATAAAGAGCGTATCCTACCAGTTGGAAATACGTTAATACAATTGATAGAAACGTACAAAACTGTGAAGAACGAGGCAGGATTAACTAGCACCTATTTACTAGTAACTGAAAAAGGTAAGCCTCTATATCCAATGTTCGTTTACCGTAGGGTAAAAGGCTACCTTTCACAAGTCACTACGCTCAGTAAGAAAAGTCCGCACGTACTACGACATACGTTTGCGACCCATTTATTAAACCAGGGGGCAGACCTGAATGCTGTAAAAGATTTGCTTGGTCATACCAGCTTGGCAGCTACACAGGTTTATACCCATAATTCTATAGATAAGCTAAAGGCAGCTTTTGATCAAGCTCACCCTAAGGCTTAATGTTTAACCTTTTAAAATCGTAACAATTATGAAGTTACAAATGCATTCAATTCACTTCGACGCAGATATCAAGCTGCTTGACTTCATTCAGAAAAAAGTAGACAAGCTTGAAACGTATTATGACCGAATCATAGACGGTGAAGTTTTCCTTAGAGTAGAAAACGACGACTCAAGAGAGAACAAAGTTGTTGAGATTAAACTCAATGGCCCCAGAAACCAATTCTTCAGTAAAGAGAAGGCGAGGTCATTTGAAGCTGGAACGGATGCAGCAGTTGAAGCACTAAGAAGACAACTTAAGAAGCATAAAGAAAAGATTTTAGCCCATTAGACTTATTATTTTCTTCAATAAAAAAAGCCCCATTCGGGGCTTTTCTTTTTACTACTATGTATTCAATCAGGACTTTGCAAGTGGAAGTTTTACACTGAATGTAGTTCCTTTTCCAACTTCACTTTCGGTGCTGATTTTGCCTTTATTCAGCTCTACAAATTCACATACAAGTTGTAAACCAAGGCCGAGACCGGATTCTCCCGCTGTTCCTCGAGTAGAAATGTTTTCATTCAACTCGAATATCTTCGCCTTCTTCTCTTCCGGTATTCCCACTCCATTATCGGTGACCTCAATCACTCCATAACCAGAGTTCTCAGTCCCACGAACTTGAACCTTGCCTCCTTCGGAAGTAAACTTGATCGCGTTATTGATCAAATTCCTAAGTATCGTAGATGTAGTATTCCGATCGGCGTGCAAGTAAACATCGTTATCAATGTCGTAAGTAAGTTCGATTTTCTTTGAGATAGCGCTGTTTTCAAACATCTCAGTAACGTCTTCAAACATACCTTTTACACTAAGCCTCTCTGGAAGATATGGAAAATGTCCTTGTTGTTGCATCGACCATGACAACAGACTGTCAAGTAGCTTCACCAACTTTGAGGTGGCCTCCTCCATTCTTAGAGTGAGTTCATCTAGCTGCTCCGTTTTACCCTCATTTACGTAGAACTTTACGACTCCCACGAGGCCGCTTAGCGCATTTACCGGACCTCTTAAGTCATGTGAAATGATGGAAAAGAAACGATCTTTTGTCTGGTTAGCCTGCTGAAGGTTCCCATTTTGCTTCTCTAACTGTTCACTTAGTTTGTTTTTGGATTTAAGTGAAGAGTAGATAATAATAACTAGCAAGATGACCGCCAATAGTGAGATCGCTCCCACGATCATAATAGTTCGGTTGCTTTGCTTTTGCTCTAACAATCGATCCACCTGTGCTTGCTTTCTTCCTACCTCAAATTCTATTCTGAGATTGGCCAAGCGTTGCGTGGTCGCCAGGTTTTGAATGCTGTCACGATATTTGAAGTACTCTGTCTGGTAGGTATATGCTTGCTCGAAAGAGTTTTGCTTTTTGTACAATTTAGACAGCAATTCGGCTGCATCTCTGGCTTGTTCCTTGTAGTCCTCCGTACTTGCCATCTCAAAGCTTCGTGTCGTATACTCGATGGCTTGATCATAACTTCCTTCTTCGTAGAATATCCTACCTAGTTGATTGTAATAGTCAGACATTCCGTAGGTATCTCCAAAAGGCTTGAGCATGTCGATTGCAGAGAACAAGTCATTCTTTGCTATGTCCACATTTCCCTGCTTCCAATAGACCAAAGCTCTATTTCCACGGATGTAGGCCAGTCCAATAGCCAGGTCAATATCCCGTAAGATCGGCTCGGATTCATTGTAGTAAGCCATGGCAGAATCATACTCCTCAATTAAATAATAATCATATCCATAGTTCAACAGTGTTAGTGCCAAAACTTTCCGATTGTCGGATCCTCTCAGGATATCAATTGACTTCGAGCCGTATAACAATGCATTGCGCGAATCCCCATTTTGCGTATAGCACGTGGATATTTCAGTATACACATCCGGAAGTAATTCACGAAGATCTTTATCCTTACTTGCGATGTTTGCACTCTCAAAAAGATACTCCAATCCAGTATCCAGCTTACCGATCAAACGGTATGCTACACCCAGATTAAAATTGGCATGGTATAAGTACTCCTGGTCATTGTAGCGGGACGCCAGGGCTAACAGCTTTTCTCCGTACTCTATTCTTTCAAGGGGTGAAGAAGAGTAAGAGGACAACCAGTTATAGGATTCAAGTTTTTGATCATCGCTTAGGTTTTTTGATTGAATGAGGGTACGGGCACTGTCCGCGATACCTTCATCCTGGCCAAAAACTTGAACAGAAGTAACCAGTAGAAAGCCGAATAAGTAGGTGATAGTTTTATTGTTCATATTCGTTAGGCTTTAAAGGTTATTCATCGTCTTGTTTCACTTGAATCTTCGGATCTAGTCGAATGATCTCTCCATCATTGTTTTCATAGATGATGTCATACTTCAATAACTCGTGGTTAGTATCAAAATCTGAAGTGATGTACAAAGCCCACATTTCACCCGGGACTACTTCAAAGGGGAGGTAATCACCTAGCAGTGCTTCGGAGGCTGCGTCAAATTCAATTTCAATCAAGGACTTCACGCCCCCACCGGCATACCAAAACACGAAACCACCCGGATGGGATTCTGCTGTGATGGTTTCTTCATTGATGGGCTCATAGCTTCCAGTGACAACATTGGTTTTATATGCTAGATTTTGTTCATATCGTATTACTGTTACGTCCTCGTCAGTACTTTCCGTTCTGGATGAGCTTAGAAAATCATTGGCCATTAACCATGCTTCCTGCATGTCATGGTCTTCCAGTGAATCAGGTTGGATTTCTGATTCCTGACACGCGAGCACACAAAATGTGAGCAATACCGCGTATAGCTTCGGTTGTAAGTTTCTCATTGGTTTATTTGTGAATTTTATAAAAAGAACTCAGGGCGTTTATTCGTCGCCGTTTGCATCGTTTTGCTTGACCTGAATCTTCGGATCTAATCTGACGATTTCATTGGAATTAGTTTTGTACACGATGTCATATTTCAAGTAAACATCGTCAGCGCTCTCGTCTTCATCTTCATCTTCGTCAAAGCTGTTAGGAATCCAGAGGGCCCAGTAGTGATTGGGAACAACCTCAAATGGCACATTATCACCAAGCAGATCTTGTGACTCTTCATCCATCTCGATTCCCAATAACTCCTTAACTCCACCACCCGCATGCCAAAAAACATAAGAGCCATTCTCAGTTTCCGCAGTGACCGTCATTTCGTCGATTGGGTTGTAACCACCCTGGATGGTGTTCGTCTTAAAAGATAGCTCGTCCTTTTTGAATTTAATCACCGTCACATCTGTGTCGTTACTCTCTGTTCGGGAAGAACTGAGAAATTCATTGGCGATTTCCCAAGCCATCTCCATGTCTGGATCGCCAGGATCATCTGGCTCAACCCCCGTCTCCTGACAAGCGAGCAGGAAAACGGAGAAAAGCAGTGCAAAGTGTTTTAATCTTAAGTCTCTCATTGATTAATAGTGGTTTTTATGGATATCAAAAGTAGTGAGCAAACTTCCAATATTATCAAATGATAAGTTTTCTTCGATCAAGACGCATTCTCAAGGCTTGGACGATTTCTTCTTATCCACGAGTGAGGTTTTTTGACCGATGAATCTATTAGCAAATGCTAAAGTGGGGCATCAAGGATGATAAAAAGAGCTGCCATTCAATGCTATTCCGAGGTGATCTGATCGCTTTTTTTCTTTACTATTCGGCCAAACGTGATCATTACTGGTGGGTAGAGCATGTAAATGAATCCCGCGATGGAAAAATTGGCCACTCCATTCCCAAACGGATGCAGGAATGCGATCACAGTAGAAAGAAAGGGTATAAAACCCATGAGGACATTTTGCCAGATGCTTACCTTAGTAGCAAAGACCTCATAACTGCTTAGCCCCAAAGCTTCTCTTCGTTTGTATGCATGACGATACAACCACGCTGTGGATAAGAAAATAAGTGAAGCTCCAGCGCCATAGGCTGTCATCAATAATGTCATGTTCTCTCCAGTGATGGGCTCTCCGAAACTTTCAATAAAGTCAATTTTGGTGCCGAAGAGGAGTCCTGTATATAACTCCACCAAAAATCGGGCAAGGAACTTCAATGGATACACGTAAATGAGAACGAGAAATGCCAGGAATGTATTGATGACTACTGTTCCTACATTTTGTAAGCCATACCTGAGGAAGAAGACGTAATGCTGATACCAGATTACAACAATGAGTACAATGCAGATGAACGACGGAATAATCTCATCTATCGACGCCCGCAGTCCTGCAAAGGTGTCTGGCACGGATGATGACAATACAACTAAAGTAAAAGCCACGGCAAAGACTGCATCGCTGAAGGTTTCAATTCTGGTTTGATTCAACCCCCGATATTCAAATCGTGGATCCAAGCCTACAAGCTGATCTTTAAGTTTCCTCATCAGTAAGGTTTATTCATCAATGATAACCATTCAAACACAAAAAATTCCCTTAAAAGAAAATAATCAGGTGTTGAAAGGAGTGCCCGTTTTCAAAAGAACATAGAAAACCAACTCAATTACTTATGAAAAACAACTATACACAACTCATGGGAATGCTGTTTTTATCCATGTTAAGCATGGGAGCAATGGCCCAACTCAGCACACCTCCCGGAGGTGGAAATCAAAAAAGTGTCGTAAGGCAATACATTGGGAACGTCCCATATGTAGAGGTCGTTTACAACAGTCCGGATATCACTGGGCCCAACGGCCAAAGCAGAAAAGGACAGATTTGGGGGCAACTTGTTCCCTATGGATTTACATCACAGGGCTTTGGATTAAGCACTCCAGACAATCCATCTCCATGGAGGGCCGGTGCGAATCAGAATACCACCATCGAATTCTCACATGACATGCTGGTAGAAGGCAAGGAAATTAAAGCTGGAAAGTATGGTTTTCACATCGCACCAGCAGAAGAGGGGCCCTGGACCCTGATCTTCTCGAAAGACAATAACCATTGGGGTAGCTTCTTTTACACAGAAGAAAACGATGCCTTACGGGTAGAAGTAGAAACGGCTGAAACCGAATTTACGGAATGGTTGACTTACGATTTTATTGATCGTCAACCGAATTCTACTATGCTGGCTCTTAAATGGGACGAACTATCGGTTCCGTTTAGGATCGAGGTGCCTAATAATACTGCCATTCATATTGCTAAGATCCAGGAAGAACTAAATAACAACCTTGGTTTTACGTGGACCAATTTCCAGGGAGCAGCCAACTACGCAATGGGGGCTGGTGAACTTGAGAAGGCACTCGAATGGGCAGATCAGGCAATCTCTGCTCCATTTGTAGGGCAGAAGAATTTTGCTACCATGCAAACAAAAGCGAACGTCCTGAATGCAATGGGAAAGTCGGATGAATCCCTTGGAATAATGGCAGAAGCCGTTGAGCTGCCTGGGGCTACTGCTTTTGCACTTCACGCTTACGGAAGGCAATTAATTGCAGCCGACCAAAAAGATGAAGCACTAGCCATATTCAAAAAGAATCACAAAAGAAACAATGGCATCTGGCCGACCAACTACGGATTGGCTAGGGGGTATTCCGCACTCGGGAACTACAAGCAAGCGCTTAAGTACATGGAACTTGCAAAAGCAAATGTTCCACCCGGTGATACCCTCAACCCCCCCGTAATTGATCAAAACATCGAAAAACTCAAGAAAGGCGAGGATATTAACTAACTTTTATACCAACTTAGCTGAGGCCCTGTAACATGGGCCTCTTACCTATCTAATAAGAATCAAACCTGAGTGCAGGATGCTCGTTTGAAATTTTACGTCAACTAAACCTATGAATCATGTATAAGAACCTATTTGCACTCCTTCTCATCTGCTGCATATTTTCTTGCTTTTCATCCGTACCGGGTATGAAAAAAGGAACGCCAGAAATTAATTCAATTTCCATTCTTTCCTTCAATGAAGATGGCATCTTATTCATCGGTGATTCTTATGGAGGCAACGTCTTTGCAGTGGATTTTGCTGACAACGAACAAAACGATGGCTCTGAAAGGCTAAGTATTCCAGATTTGGAGCTTGAAATCGCATCATTCCTCGGAACCTCCTCTGATAATGTCCTCATCCATGACATGGCCGTAAATCCACTGTCGCAAAATCTTTATCTGAGTGTTTCCAGAGGAAAGTCGAAGTGGACCAGCCCTTGGGAGACTCCAAACAACGTTGAAAAAGCGGACATACTAATTCGAGTAAAACCCGATGGTACAATGGAAGAGGCTACCCTGGAGGACATAGAATATTCAAGCGTAAGCCTACCAAGCCCTGTAGATTCAGAAGTTGAGCATCGATGGAAGAAAGGTGTCAAACTTCGTTCGGAAGCAATTACAGATATCAAGTTTTGGGAAAATAAAGTATTCATCTCGGGATTGTCCAATGAAGCGTTTTCTTCTGCTCTCTGGACGGCTGAATTTCCATTTACTAACGAAGCCAAAATAAATACCCTGGAGATTTTTCATGGTGCCCACGGAAAATGGGAGACTGCCTCTCCCATTAGGACATTTCTTCCCTATGAACTTAATGGAAAAAATAGCCTGCTAGCAAGCTACTTATGTACTCCGCTGGTTACCATCGACCTGGATGAGCTATCAAAAACAACGCACATCAAGGGAAGAACAGTTGCAGAGTTTGGGTCGGGCAATTTCCCGATAGACATGTTACTCTATCAAAACAAGGGCAGGGATTTAATCTTGATGTCAAACAGTTCTCTTCCACTTCTCATTTTTGACCCTGAGGAAGTAGCAAGTTTTGAGGGCGAAATTGATGAAGAGGTTGAAGGATACCTTGGGGGGGTTGGATATACCCCAAGATCTGGAACTGGAATTCAGCAACTGGCCGACTACAACGCAAAATATATAGTAGCGACTCAACGTCAACCTAACGGTAAACTTGCTTTGGTCTCCCTAAGTAAAGAGTGGATGGTACCCTAATAGGATATGGGAATTATTTGGAAAGGAGGTGCATGCTGCCTCTTTTATCTATTTGTATCTGTAAAAACAGTTATTGCCCAGATATCTTTCCTGAAAGAACTAGATGTTGACTCTCCTAACTACGGCGCGATCCAGTCTCCTTACCTCGTAGATTCCATCGTCAATCACATAAACAATCGTGACTTTGATCGCACGGAATGGAGTTCCTTTTACAAAATAAGTGTTACAGGAAGCCAAAGAGCGGTCCTGGGAAGCTATGAGATCATAGCAAATCGAATCGTCTTTGTGCCGCGATTTCCTCCAGATCCTGCGGTATCCTACCGGGTTCTTTTCGATTACCAATCGATGTTTAAATTACTAGAACTTAAAGATGCGGCCCCCCACGGGAATCTGATTGACTCGATACGCTTCCAGCCAATTGACAGACCTAGAACCTTCCTAACTGACATTTATCCTGTCATAGATACAATCCCCTCCAATACACTAAAACTTTATCTGTTTTTTTCTCAGCCCATGGGATTTGCGAATCCTTATGATTACATCAACCTGATAGGACCAGAAAGTCAAATCATTAAAAATGCATTTGTGGAGATTCCTGAAGGGCTGTGGAATGAAGCTCGGACCCGACTTACCCTGCTTTTTCACCCAGGAAGAATAAAAAGGGGAGTAGGACCTAATCATTCGCTCGGACCCGTCCTTGCAGAAGGTCTTCAATACGAATTGGTGATTGACAAAAACTGGAAAGACGCCAATGGTAAGAATCTGGTTGGAAAAACATCAAAAAAGTATCACGTTAGCAAGGAACGAAGAAATAAAATCGACCGTAAAGATTTTTACTTCTCGAGTTCCTGTCCAGAGGATTGTCAGCTATTGTTAGTTATCAAAAACACGCTCATAGATATTGAGATGGCCCGCAATTCAATTGCAATCATAAATTCGAATCAGGAAGTCCTTGATGTACAAATCAGCTATGATGATGACGGGAAGTCTATCCTGTTCCGTTCTCAGGGTTTTTATGCAGGAGAAAAGTACATGATGAGCATCAACCCAAGGCTTGAAGACATTTGTGGAAACAGCTTTTATTATGTTTTTGATTCTGAAGCGGGAAAGCGAAGCGATCAATTCGAAGTGATCAATTTTTCATTTGTAATAAAATAAAAAAGGGAGCACCGCCATGCTCCCATTAATGTCGATCCCATCTGCTGGTTGGATCGAACTGATCCGACTTTCGTCGAATCTAATCACCGCCTAATTTACTCGCCTGTAAATGTAGAC
>CAZQDI010000056.1:0-23763 GCA_964591785.1 uncultured Roseivirgaceae bacterium | reverse complement strand
GAAAAAAAAATAAAAGGATTTTTTATCTAATTCTTTGCTACTTTAGTAGATAAGGGTAACCATATAGTCGATTTTGTACTCGATTGTTTTTGGATTCATTTAAAATTTAAATCGCACTAGATTATATTTTACTAGTTTAATGAAGGAAACCTGAATTAAATACCGATTAACTATCCCCAAGTAAATGGCTAGATCCATGTCTTCAATGGGTAAAATCAACCGGAGCTATGTTAAAAAAGGATTTATATATTAACGTATTTATTGTAACAGCAGTCATATTGATTGGGGCTGTGGGCTACTATGTGTTTGTGCTTCAAAAACAGATCGTCGATTCATTTAATCAGGACCCGCGGGTAGTCCAGATTTCTGCCAATCAGTCCAGGTTGGCGCAGCAAATGGTAAAGAATGCCTTGGGTATGGGGTATTCAAGAAACGAAGGGCAATTTGAGTTTTTTAAGAACGAATTATCTAGGATTTATCCGGAATGGCAGCAGGGACACCAGGCATTGCTAGATGGAAATGAAAGTCTGAATATCAATAAACCCATCCAAACTGATGAGTACGTTTCACTACTGGAGTCCATAAGGTTGTTGCAGTTTGGAATAAACTCATCAACATCCAACCTCCTTGAAATCCCATTTGCACAAAATCAGTTGGACTCAGATGTGAATTATGCAGGACTTAGGAGAATTATATCTCAGTTAGTTAATAACGTTCGCGATTATCAAACGGCTTCAGATAAAATAACTGAGTATTTCGTGGATAATGCACAAAATAGGGGAGCCAGTCTTGGGTTAGCAGAGTATGTTGGATTCACAAGTTTCGTTTTGATCTTTGTGCTGCTGGGAGTGTTCATTATACGGCCCTTGGTGAAACTGGCTAGTGATAATTATTTATCAGCTAATAAGGCTTTTGTGAAGGTCAAAAAGTCGGAGCAGCAACTCAAAATCAATTTCCAGAAACAGAAGCTGATCAATAGAAAGTTGTACCAGTCCAGGAAAGAACTCGAAGAGAAAAATACTAAGTTGATTGAGTCTGAAGCGAAGTTGATGAAATCATCGGAAGAGCAGATAAAAATCAATGAGCGTTTGATCTCTGCACAAGATGAGTTGAATCTTGCATACAAGAAGCTACAAGACTCTGAAACAGAAATTAGAGAATTGGCAGATAAGCAGTTGCAGGATAATGAGAAATTATTTTTAGCTGAGAAGAAGCTTCAATCTATTCTTGAAAATGAAAAGAAGTCAAAAGATGAGTTGGGTAATGCACTTGAATCTTTGAAAAGCGCGCAGTCTCAACTTGTCCACTCGGAAAAAATGGCTTCGTTAGGGCAGCTTACTGCTGGAATTGCGCACGAGATCAACAATCCAATTAATTTCATTTCAAGTGGGATGGTTTCGTTGAAGATGTCCATTGAGTCCCTAAGGGAAATCTCTGAGGAGTATACTCGAATTGATGAAGGAGATGATCCAGACGATGTTTTAGAATCAATTAAGGAATTGAAGGAAGAGCATGAATATGAGGAAATTGTTGATGAATTGGATGACTTGATCAATGATATCAACTACGGTGTACAAAGAACTATCGAAATTGTAAAAGGGCTAAGAGTCTTCTCCAGACTTGATGAAGAGGAAGCAAAGAATGCAAATGTGAATGAGAATATCGATGCAACCCTGACTCTGCTAAGAAATAAGACAAAAGGAAAAATTGAAATTACCAAGCACTACGACGATAGTATGAACGAAATCGAGTGCTACCCGGGCCAGCTAAACCAGGTATTCATGAATATTCTTAATAATGCTGTTCAAGCCATGCCTGAGGAGAAAAAGGATGGTGAGATAACGATTTATACGGAAGAAGCCAATGACGAGGTTTTCGTTAGAATTAAGGATAATGGCATAGGCATTCCAGATGAAATCAAGAACCGAATATGGGAGCCCTTCTTTACCACGAAGGAAGTTGGGGGTGGTACGGGACTTGGTAAGTCAATTACCTATGGCAACAATGAAAAACATGGCGGTAAAATTGATCTTTCCAGGGAAGTAGGGAAGGGGACCGAATTTGTCATTACCCTTCCCAAGAAGATCCCATTAAATCAAAAAAGTAACGAAGAAGTAGCCGCAAGCAACTGAATATAACCAGTAGAGATGGACGAGATAAAAGAAACTCAACAAACCAAAACCACTAAAGAGAAAAAATTTTCACTCCTCTATGTGGACGATGAAGCTACCAACCTTAGGGTATTTAAGGCAAATTTCAGGAAATTTTTCAACGTTTACACTTCGACCAATCCGATAGAGGCCATTGAGATTTTGAAGAATGAAGACATTCAAGTGATCGTTACTGATCAGCGAATGCCTGAAATGACGGGGACACAGTTTCTGGAGAAAATTCTTCCCGATCATCCTGACGTTATCAAAATAATATTAACAGGATTTACTGACATCGAAGCAATTAAAGATGGGATCAATAGGTGCGGAATATTTAAGTACATTACGAAACCTTGGAATTTTGATGAAATGAAAGGGGTGCTTGAA
This sequence comes from uncultured Roseivirgaceae bacterium, assembly GCA_964591785.1. Taxonomy (GTDB): domain Bacteria; phylum Bacteroidota; class Bacteroidia; order Cytophagales; family Cyclobacteriaceae; genus Ekhidna. The sequence continues at coordinate 21,226 of CAZQDI010000056.1, read as the reverse complement.
CGTGCAATTGAGACTTATCAGCAGGCAATTGAAAGTGAAGAGCATATTCAGGAACTTGAAGAATCCAACGTCCAACTAGAAGGAAGGGTAAAAGAACGTACTGATGAATTAAAACGAATAAATAAGCGATTGATTGACAGCATTAGGTATGCTGGCCTCCTTCAACAGTCGATGCTTCCGAATGATAGATACCTTTCTCGACAGTTCAAAGATCATTTTGTAATTTTTGAGACCAAATATCTTTTTAGTGAAGAGTTTATTTGGACTACCAGGTTAAATTTTAGGTCTGAGGATTACACCGTAGTAGCATTGATTGAGTTCGATGGGAAGGGAATTGTGGGGTCCTTGAAAACCCTCATTGCTGATTCGGTGCTCAATTATCTGACCCATGATCGTAAGATTTTTCATTCGGGAGAGATCATTAATGAGCTGAAATATGAGCTGGATGCAGCAGGTTCAGATGAGCTGTCATGTGAGATTAAGGTTTCTGTGGCCGTCTTCGACCACAATGCTAAGACGCTTCAGTTTAGTGGAATTAACCAAGACATGGTAGTCTTCAGCGATAATAAAGCGACACTCCTGAAGGGTGAAAGCGTAGAGCACTTCGAAGATGCCATAGCAGATAAAATAAGCATTGAACCGAACTCTTCTTACTACATGTACTCCAATGGCTACTATAATCAGCGAAATGAAGACGGAGTATCCTTTACCTATGAAAAATTTGAGGAAATGCTTAAATCGATCCAGGATAAGTCGATGCAAGAACAACGGCAGTTTCTAATCTCAAACCTTGAATCCTGGAAGGGAAAGGCATCCCTAAACGATGACATTACCATAATCGGGTTTAAGTTGTAATTTTAGAGGATGGCCAAAGCAAGCAACTTTAAGGCATGGTGTACAGAAAACATAAGTCCCCAATCGTGGACAAGGATTTGTCTTAAGTGCTTGGATATTGTAAGGAGCAAAGGTTATACTTTGAAAGAGATGGAAGAGCTAAATACGGATGTTGAGCTAGATAGTGAATTCCTCGAAGCACTGAACCTTGCTTTGTTCGAGTACTATGAAATGAAGGTGGATGTCAGTGAGTTAGAGGCTGTGGGCTGAAACTAATTGACATATTCAAATTACTTATCTCACTTCGAATCCTAATACGCACACATCGTCGGTCTGGCTCGTATTTTTGGACCATTCGTAGAATTTTTGTTCGATAAGATCCCGTTGATCAGAAATGGGATGACTAGATGTTTCTTCCAGAAGTTTATTGAAATTCCTTGATAGGAATTTTTTATCGTCTGGCCCTCCAAATTGATCCTGGAAGCCATCAGATGATAGAAAAATCCGATCTTGGGGATCCAGCTGCACAGAAGTTTTCGTTAATTGTGAATGCACTTCTTGTTCATCCCCTTCCATTCCCCCAACCATCTGCCTTGGGCTTTTGTGGATCTCAAGTTTCTTGTTTGAATTCTTAACGATCCGTAACGGAATACCAGCTCCCGCGTAATCAAGCTTGAGCGTATCTAAGTCGATGACACATATTCCTATTTCCATTCCATCTCGGTTGGATTCCTGATCATCGTTTTGAAGTTCAAATTTGATTACTTTATCAAGTCTGGAAATGATTTTCTTTGGATCAATGTAGTTCTGGTAATAGACGATATTGGTCAATTGGTTGCTTCCCATAATGGACATAATTGCCCCAGGAACTCCGTGGCCTGTACAATCACCGCATGCGATAATCATTAATTCATGATTTCCCTTTCTCACACGTTCAAACCAGTAGAAGTCACCTCCAATGATATCTTTTGGTTGGTACATCACGAAGGATTGTGGAAAAATATTTTGAAGTGTGGTCAGTGGTGGAAGTGTAGATCTTTGAATCCGCTCTGCATAGCTAATGCTGTCTCTTATTTGGGAGGAAACAAATTCCAACTGATTTTTCTGAATTTCAATTTGGCTTTTCTGCTCATGAAGTTTCTTGTTGGAAGCTCTCTGTTCCTTGAGTTGTCTTGCTAAGCTCTTGGATGTGGCTGATAGCTGTTCAGCAAGTTTACCAATTTCATCGTTAGAAATTGGTAATTCAGCATTTAAGTTACCCTTTCTAAGCTCCTCAGCCGCCTTACTTAAGCGGACAATAGGTTTTACAAACAGATTTGCAGCGATCAATGCGAATACAATCGAAATCAGCAGCACTGGAAGTACGGCAAACAGGATTTGTCTTCTGATATCGCTCAGAGGCTGCAGCGCCTCGGCCTTTGGGATGCTCAGAATTAGTTTCCAGTTGTTTCCACTGAAAGTAAGGTAGCCGGTTTCATTTGTAACAAAATATAAGGTTTCATCAGTGTCCAGGTAATTGACCCCTGGCTTATCCATGTTAGCGACAAGCGCGAAGTCTTTGTAGGTGGCACTTAGTACGGCAGATGGATCTGTATTTGAGTAGAGTATCGTGCCTTCGTTGTCGACTAATTGAATGTCCAAAGTTCTTGAGCTATCGGAACCCAAGGAGTACTCTCCAACAACATTAAACAACTCATTAACCGGTATACGACCAACCAACACACCTGTGTATTCATTATTATCATCTCGAATTTTGGTGGCAAAGTGCATCATTGCACGTCCGATAGACTCTGATTTGGAAACATCCATGGTGAACTCTGAGTCGGGGGTAAGTTGCCTCCAATAAAGCGTATTTGAATGCTTCTTTCCCATGGAAAGTCTCTTACTATCGGCAATCCGGACGCGTGACGTGTCGAACAGTGAAAAAGAATAGTACAGATCATTCAAACCCTCCAATTCTTGTAGTCTTCGAATTAATTCCTCTCTCGAAGTCCCGAAATTCTTGAAGTACGGATTCTTAGATGCCATTTGGATGTCATTCAGGCGGGAATACATGAACCTACCAATATCCGAACTTATCCCAACAGCCTGCTGTGACGTGTTGGCAATTATTTCCTCTTGCAGCGTTTTTTCAATTTGTCTATCAGCCAAAAGAGAGAGCACGCCTGCAGTAAAGAGCACTAGAAACAAACAAAGAATTGTAAGCTTGGCGTATATATTCATGGGATGATTACCTTATCAGGAAGGCAAAAATAATTTTATTCTGACGCTAATCTATGGTATATCTCTTAGATGACAAATCTAGGCACAAGACTCTTATAAGTAGCACTATTAAACTTATATTCGCAATTAAATCACTCTAGGTCGCTATGCGTTTTGTTTTAATGGCATTTTTTACTGTCGCATTTTTTGTTGGATTCAGTCAACAAATGACAGTTTATAAGAGTAAATACTCAGTTGATGAGACGGTTGAGAAGATTGTGGAAACAATCAATCAAAAGAAGCTTGTTCACTTTGAGACAGTCAACCATGATAAGGTAGCTGAAGAGTACGGTGTGACTATCCCACCGACAAGAATCATTCTATTTGAAGACCCCAACCTCATGATTGAACTCGTTTCGTGCCGTCAGACTACTGCTTTAGATCTTCCCATGAAGATTCTGGTTTGGGAAGAGAATGAAGACATCTATATTGGCTTCTTTGATCCCAAAGTGATGAAGAAAAGGTTTATGCTTCAACAATGCGACGATATAATATCAAGCATGTCCCGATTGAAAGTCAGAATTGTAAACGAAGTGATCAAGGAAGGTTAGCTAGAGGCACGCCCCACCTAGTCAGTTCCCATTCAAATTTCAAAGAGTCTTCCTCTATATAGAGTCGCATTTTTTCTCGTAGTTCCTTTAATCTAGAGACTGGAACTTGAAGTCTCATGATGTCGGCTGTTTGCTTGTAGTCATAAGAACCCCACTGATCCCAATCGCTGTTGAATATGATTGTCCAATCTTCTTCGTTAGGGATGGTGAAAATTGAATAGGTCCCCGAGTCGATCTGAAGATGGTCAACCAACATGTCACTCTCGAAGTAGATTGTGGTTGCTTTGTTTGCTCCGGTTCTCCATAGTTCTCCATACTGTTCCAGGTAATCCTCTCCAATGCCGAAGATTTTCCTTTCTCTAACTGACGGACTGCTGTAGGATAGTTTGACGCCAACTTCATTGATCTGCGCATCTTCTACCACCAAAGGGGAAGGTCTGTTTTGAGGGTCAACACTGCAAGACAATGTAAAAAATGCTGCAGCCAAAATGGAAAAACTAACTGATTTTGTACGGCAAAGTGTACGAAAATGAATTGTTCTAATCATAAGTAATTTTGATAACGTACTGGTAGATAGTAGGTTATCAACTTAGGTATATTATTTGATTAAGGTTTTCTAAAAATAGATCAATATGGGAATAATTGGCATAGAAATTCCAGAAATCAATGAAGAGCAGGACATTGAAGTGGAGGTTCGGGTAAATGGAATCAAGAAACAGTATCAGTACAGAGTAGAAATCTTTCATTGGGACGATTGTCCGTATCCAACGGAGGATCGAGTAGAATGTATCCGACAGCTAGTGAATGGATATGACAAAAAGTGGGACTTGGCTCACCTAGGCCTGCCTACAGACGATTACATTCCGATCACTTTCCGCAAAAGACGCTAGAGCTAGAAAGGGAGGTCATCGTCTGAAGAAAAATCTTCCTTCATCCACTCTTGAGTTGGTGGAGGAGGGGTTTCGGTTTGCGTTTCTGTTTTCTTATCTACCCGCCATGCCTGCAGGCTATTGAAATATTTGGTTTCTCCTTTAGGATCAGTCCATTTTCGGCCTTTTAGATTGAAATTGACAGTGACAAGATCTCCAACTTCCAAAGAATCCAACTGCTCGCAGTTTGATTGTATTAATTCAAACTTCAGGAATTCAGGATATTGTGGGTTCTCTGCATATTCTAGGATAAACTCTCTTTTCTTAAAGGTTTCTTTTATTTCCTGCGTGTCAAACTTCTCAAGTACTTTTCCTTCTACTACCATAATTTTTAAACTATTCTTCAAATTTGCTAGTTCATTGAATCAATGACAAAGTCAAAGAAACATTTCTTAATTGGAACAATCATTTTTTTGGTAATTCTGGTAATTATTGCCTTAGATATCAATAGAAGAACAGTTGCTCCATGGGACAAGGATAAAAGCGAGCTAAATGAGTAACAATAAAGTCGATATATCAAAAATTGATCTAGAAAAAGATAAAGACAAAATTACCGATCTCCCTGGACTCATCGAATACGCACACCACGCTGGAAGCGCAATAATAAAGCCTGAAGATAAAGGACGCATCAGGGGAACTGCTGTGGCAGCCATGCACGACCAGACCGACAGACAATTCCGCCAGCTTTATGAACAAATGGAAACTCTCATCGATCAGGCAAAATATTTAAAAAAGCGGGTCGAGGTTTCAGAACGAATCTATCAGGCATCAGTTCCTTTTAAACCGGTGATTGGGAAAATTTATTATCTGTACCAAAAGAACGATGGAAGTGATTTGCTTTCAATGGTTTCCCCGGAAGAGTGGGGAAAGTCCTTCCCTTATGAATTTTTTGAAGCCGAAGTCCGATTAATGTCAGATCATACGTGGGAGATTGTAAAATCTGATAGCACAGATTTTAATTACTAGCTACTCTGATTAATAACTACTGGTTTCCATTGATACCCTCACTTAAGCTGAACAGGATCGCTCTTGGATCAATGGGTTCATCATCCTTAGTCAACATGACTTGGTCGTAAATGAAAATCGGATTCGTTGGGATCGCGAAGAAATCCTTCCCTTCAGAGAATGACACTTCAATTGAAGAATAGTCGATCACTAGATCCACTGATCCGCCTAAGTTCGACGTCCAGGGGATTTGAGTTACATTCCCTTCTTGCGCGTTGCTACTCCTGATCTTGTCAACTGTCAAGCGTTGATCCACCTTAGAAAAAGTTAAAAGAAGCGACTCACCCTGCTCGTTGAAAATATTTACTGTCAATTCAGCTTGAACATCACCGATGGGAAATTGAAATCTGGAGGCACCCTTGCCCTTCAGGCTTGAAAGCTTGCTTCTTCTCTTGGTGGTGGCCAGGAAGTCCAAATTAGCTGTAAATCTCTGGCTGCTTGACCCATCCGATACTTCTAGTATCCTCGGAATACCAATTGAATAGTCATCCATATTTGCAATGATGTGGATCTCGTTATCTAGTTGAGCAGTAATAAATGACTTGCCACTACTAAGTAATATGGGCTCTGCACTTAACTTGACATTAAAATCATGATTAAGAACAGTAATATTAGAAGTAGCACCAGATTCTAGTAAGATCCATTCTTCTTCATCCCTTATCATGGAGGTGTATTCCGAAGTGTTGGAAAGTTCTAGTTCTTTAAGCTTGTTCCAGCTGGATAGATCTGGTGACGTGAAAACTATCGCCTGATTGGCAGAGTGGGCGGTCATTACCCACTCATTGTCCAGTGGATCTAAGTAGAGATTGAGGATACCTATTAGTTCGGTTGGAAGTTGGCTTTGAATCTCTCTTTTTTCGGAAACACCTCTTAATGTGTAGAATAATCTCCCGTCATCGTATAAAAAGATGATCGGAGGGTCTTGAAGACTACCCAAACCGGTGCTATTGTTTGAGTCGAGCACAATGCTACTGATGGAGTTGGTAAGACCAGCAGGCACTCCGGGTTGCCTCCAATGAAGCAGGTTGTTGCTAACTGTGTAAAATAGCGAATCTGATTTGGTGTAGTATAGTCGATATTGATCATCATATTGTATCATACTAACTGGTCGGATACTCGAATTCGAAGTAAAATGAATTTTATTCTGATTTCTGAAATTGACCGTTTCTTCACGACTGGCGCATCCGACTAGGATTGATGTGACTACAATAGAGAGAAGGATTTCTTTCATAGATTCAAAGGTAGGTAAGGTAAAATTGTATTGATTGATTTTTAAATTTGACTCTTAAATAGGATGGCTTAGACGTAAACTTGAAACGAAAGTGAAGAACAAAAATCTATTGTTGGTATTCATGATGCTGGCCTGCTCAGGGAAGGTATCAACTGAGGGAAATCTGGAAAACCAAATTCCAGCGAACGCCACCGTACAGGACTATGTCTCAATAGAAGGATTGCAGCGAGCAACGGTGAAAGATGGAGATATTACACTAGCCGAAGGAGACTTTTTAAACGGAAGGCACCAGGGAACCTGGACAACCTATGATGCCACAGGCAAAGTAACCTCAATTTCGACCTACCTCAATGGGCTCAAACAGGGAGTCGAGCTGACTTTCGACAATCTCGGATATGTTTCAACAAAATCATATTTCCATCAAGATCAATTGAATGGTGAATACCTGGTCTATAAAAGACGCAAAATTGTAGAAAGAAGAAATTACTACGCTGGAAGCTTAAATGGGAAATTTCAAAGGTTTTATGAGAATGGAACAGTTATGGAGGAATCTACCTACTCTGAAGGAAAAATAGATGGTATTGCCAGATGGTATGACTCCGACGGAAACCTTAAAGTCGAGTATACCTATGACCAGGGCCAATTGATTGAAAATTAAGAACTTAAGATCCTTCCAGTTAGGATTCTGTTTCTTCTTCAATAATTTCTTTTTGGAAAAATAGTGTCGTTTTACAACCAGATGCTTCATTAGTAGTACTGATATCCAAGGTTGCAGAAGTGTTTCCTTCTACGGTGTAGGTTGTACATTGTACTTCTCCCTCCTCATCAATACATAATGTAAGTGAGCTGAAATTTCCAGTATAAGTGCCATTTTCTACTCCTAAGCCTTCCTGGAAAGAAAATGAACCGTCTGCACTAAGAACAAGTCGGTAGCACGTAGCATCGTCGCATCTGAGCCCGGAAGTCCTTACAGCATCGGGATCATTAACACAATCACTGACCTCTTGAAACTGACCAATCCAAACTCCAATAAGTGCCTCACCCTCATTGTCCTCTCCACAACTACCCAAACTGCCTATAAGTGAGACTCCAATTAATAAAATGAATATTTTTTTCATGAAGATAAAATTAATTCAAATTCCAAATGATATAATTGCTATTCTATGAAAGGACTTGCATTTTCGAGCATGAGGGTAGGAAAGAGGTATAGACTGGTTAATTATGGAGAAAAGTCTGAATTTGTATTGAAGGAAGTTTTTTCGGGAGGGGAATATCGTTTAATGGACATTCATTCCCTGGAAGAGTACTTACTGAGTGACCTAATACAGTATGGCAAGGGGGAGGACTTCGAACTAAGAGAAATACACTAATTGACAGCGCTATGAAAAGGATCATGATAATTTGCGGTGGGCAATCCCCAGAGCATGCAATATCTGTCAGGTCATGTAGAAACATTCTTCAAGCAATAGATCAGAACAAGTATGAGTTGGTCGTGGTTGGAATCACAAAATCGGGACAGTGGGTTGTACTAGATGTTTCAGATATTTCAGTTGAGGTTGTGGCCAATGATCGGTTAGTAGAAATAAGACCTGGTCAAAAAGACTGTTTCTGGGAAAATAATACTTCGTTAGGTTTTTTTGATGCTGTTTTCCCTGTACTTCATGGACCGAATGGGGAAGATGGATCTATACAAGGATTGTTCAAGCTCCTTGAGGTTCCATTTGTAGGGTGTGATATCTTATCCTCTGCAGTTTCGATGGACAAGCATTTTGCAAAAAGGTTGCTTCAGTCTGAAAAGGTGGGAGTTTCGAGATGGGTGTTGATTGATAAAGGAAATCCTGAAGCTGACTATTCCTTGATTTCAGGAGACCTTGGTTCGATCCTCTTTGTGAAACCAGCAAACATGGGTTCATCAGTTGGAGTAAGTCGAGTAAGCAACCAAATGGAATTGGATGCGGCCATAAAAGAAGCGTTTTTATATGACAATAGGGTACTCGTTGAGGAGCAAGTAGTCGGTAAAGAGGTAGAATGTGCTGTATTGGGCAATCATAATGTAGTGGCTACAGGTGTTGGGGAGGTTCGTTCAGGAAACTTCTATTCGTATGAAGAGAAATACGAATCATCCTCTGTTGCTGAAATTGATATTCCAGCCAAGATAGAATCAGAAAAGGTCGAAAAGCTACGTGCAATTGCCGTCAAGAGCTATAAGGCGCTAGGTTGTTGCGGGTTAGCCAGGGTAGACATGTTTCTGACCGAAGAAGGTGAGATCATTGTCAATGAAGTGAATACAATGCCTGGATTTACAAGTATCAGTATGTATCCCAAACTCTGGGAAGAGGAGGGGCTTGGGTATCCGGAACTCATAGACCGACTGATTGAACTGGCATTGGAAATGGGGAGGTAACAGTTACAGAAACTTACTTGATCTCTTTATTGCATTTTCTAACTTAGCCAACTCTAAATCAAGGGTTTTCTGACTCCACCCATGATAACTTGCCATTCTGGCTGCAATCGGTTCTTTGAGCCGATCAATGCTGTCAATATTAAAGTATAAACGACCAGTCCTTCGTTCAAAAAAGTCCAATAGTGTGAAGGTGAATTCATGCTTCAATGCAAAGTTTAATTCTGCTAGCCCTAGATTTATCTCAGAACGCTCAGGTTCTTGTCCTTTCATTTCAATAAAATTCTCAAGTATTTTATCGACCTGTTTTCCATAGTTACTTACCAGGTAATTAGCCATTTCTCCCATGGCGTACGGCGCTAATTTATTTCGGATTTGCTCGGTGTATTGAACTACCTCCTTCGCATCGGTAAATGGGCCACCACTTAAGACTATTTTATGTGTTTCACATGGTATTAGCTTATTCCCTTTTTCTTCTTCCTTTTTTGCAATTCTGTTTACGATTCGTTCAGCCATCTTTCTGTAGCCTGTCAATTTGCCACCTGCGATCGACAGAAGTCCCGAGTCTGATTCGAAGATTTCATCTTTTCGTGAAACTTCAGATGCCGATTTCCCTTCTTCTTCAATCAATGGTCGAAGTCCAACCCATGTAGATTCTACATCTTGAATTTTCAACGACGCTTTAGGAAAAATATGGTTAGCGCCATTGATAAGGTATTGTATATCTTCTTTCCTAACCATAAGGTCATCCAAGTCACCTTCATAGTTGGTATCGGTGGTCCCTACATAGGTAGTCCGGTCTCTCGGAATAGCGAACAGCATTCTGCCTTCAGGTTCATCGAAATAAACAGCATGCTTGATTGGCAATTTTTCGCGTGGAAGAACAATGTGAATGCCCATTGTCGGCCTGAGATGCTTTCCTTTTACCTCTTCATCCTTGGATCTCACTTTATCAACCCAGGGACCTGTAGCGTTAATGACATAATTGGAGCGACTTTCATAGGCCAACCCAGATAACTGATCTTTCCAACACACTCCGCAGACTTTATTGAAATCATCGTAGACAAAGTCGGTTGCTTTAGCATAGTTCAAGATATCCGCCCCTTTGCTTGCCGCAGTTTTCAAGATTTCGATGGTCAGCCTAGCATCATCAGTGCGGTATTCGGCATAAATTCCTCCGCCATCAAGCACATCCTCTTTAAGTAATGGCTCCAATTCTAACGTTTCTTTTTTGGTTAGCATTTTACGTTGATCCACCTTTTCGACACCTGCCAATACATCATATACCATAAGTCCGAGCGAGGTCAGAATCTTTCCATAGGTCCCATCTTTGATGAGAGGCAGCAGCATCTTTTCTGCTTTTACCAAGTGAGGGGCAACGCCATGAACTACTGCCCGCTCCAAACCCACTTCACGGACTAGCGCGATCTCAAATTGTTTCAAATATCGAAGACCTCCGTGGATAAGTTTTGTGGATTTGCTGGAAGTACCAGATGCAAAATCGTTCTTTTCTAAAAGTAGAGTCTTAAGGCCTCTTGATGTTGCATCAAGGGCGATGCCTGCCCCAGTAATCCCACCACCGATGATGATTAAGTCATAAGCACTATCCTTTAAACTTTGAATGTAGGAGATTCGATCCTTAGATGGTGTCATTTATGCCAGTTGAGCGTTCTTGATACTGCGTCCTTCCAGTTGTTATACAGTGTGGTTCTTTCTTCCAAAGATAGATCGGGCTCAAAAAGTTTCGAGGTTTTTCTGATTTTCTTTAGGTCGTCTATTGTCCATACCCCAGACCTCAGCCCTGCGAGGTAAGCCGCGCCTAAGGCAGTCGATTCAAAAATTTCAGGCCGATCTACTGGGATATCCAACATGTCGGACTGAAATTGCATCAGAAAGTCATTCATGGACGCGCCACCGTCTACATTTAAGCATTCCATTTTCACTTTTGTATCTTCTTGTATGGCTTCCACAATGTCTTTTGTTTGAAAAGCAATAGATTGGAGTGCTGCCTTCACAAAGTGCTTTGAATTGGTATCTCTTGTCAGCCCAAAAATGGCTCCTCTGCTGCTCGAGTCCCAATAGGGTACTCCTAGTCCTGCAAAAGCCGGAACGACGATCACCTCATCTTCACTAACTTCTTTTGCGATCTTTTCAGTTTCTTTGGCATTCTCGATAATCTTCAGGCCATCCCTCAGCCACTGAACGACAGCACCTGCAACAAAGACGCTTCCTTCGAATGCATAGGTAGCCTTCCCATCGACTGAACAGGCAACAGTGGTGAGTAAACCATTCTCTGACAATTTGGGTGTGTTTCCAATGTTCATTAAAAGAAAACATCCGGTTCCATAGGTGTTTTTGGCTTCACCTGGGTGAAAACAAGCTTGGCCAAAAAGTGCAGACTGCTGATCGCCGGCCACCCCGTTGATAGGCAGGGAAGCTCCCTTATAGGTGAAATTTCCAAAATCTGCTGAGGAAGGAAGTACTTCGGGGAGAATACTACCTGGGATATCCAGTAGGTCAAGTAGTTCAATATCCCATTTGAAATTGTTAATGTTGAATAGCAGTGTTCTGGATGCATTGGTCTGATCTGTCACGTGACGCTCTCCGTTAGTCATTTTCCAAATAAGCCAGGAATCGATGGTGCCGGCTAACAACTCGCCATTTGCAGCTTTTGCTCTTGCCCCGTCCACGTGATCGAGAAGCCACTTGATTTTTGTTCCTGAAAAGTAGGAGTCAATAACTAATCCTGTCTTTTCCTGCACCACCCGGGAATGACCAGCATTCTTCAGGTCATCACAGAAGGCCGAGGTCCGCTTATCTTGCCAGACAATGGCATTGTGGAGTGGCTTGCCACTGTTTTTATCCCATATGAGCGTGGTTTCCCGTTGGTTGGTAATTCCAATTGATATGATCTCGGAAGGGTCGATCTTTTGCTCTTTGAGAAGCGATTCAAACACTTCCAGCTGTGAAGCCCATATCTCTTCGGGGTCATGTTCCACCCAGCCAGGTTTTGGGAAGTGTTGAGTGTATTCTTTTTGACTGACACCCACGATCTTGGCCTCTTTGTCAAATAAAATAGCTCTTGAGCTGGTAGTACCCTGATCCAAGGCAACTATGTATTTCATATTCAATAAATGATTAGAATGATGATCACAATAATAACGAGAATTAGCCCTTGCGTGCGGTAATTCATATACCAGGGTAAGGATCTAAGTTCATCACTTTCCTTCTTAAATTCGGCTAGTGAGAAAACAGCTGAATTGGCTTCTCCACTGTAGGGCTTAGTTAATGAGCCGATGATCATGGCGGCACCTGAGACTATGAAATGAAAGGTTGCCACGTAGAGGAAGTTTGGCTTCCATTCTGCTGAATTGAAAACGATTGCTAGCACTGTAATGATCGATCCAACAATGATCCCCCAGTAGGCTCCAGTAGTATTTGCCCTTTTCCAAAAAAGTCCAACCGCAAAAAGAGCAACGATCGGTGGGCAAAACCAAGACAGCGCCTGCTGCAAATAATCCCATAATTTATCAAAGTGAACAATTTGAGGGGCCCATGCGGTCGCAATGATCATGACAACCAAAGTGACAATACGGCCCGACTTCATTAGTTCGCCGGTTGTTTTATTTGGCCTGAATTTGGCAATGAAATCCATGGTAACCAAGGTAGAGACAGAATTTAGTCCTGAGTCAATACTGGACATCAGTGCGGCAATGAATCCGGCTAATACGATTCCCAAAATACCAACGGGCAGCAGATCGAAAAGCATTGTGGGGTAGAGTTGGTCTACGTTCATTACATCAGGGTAAATCACTCTTGCAAATACACCTGGAAATATCATGATGAAAAGTATCGAAAGCTTTAGCAGTCCTGCAAACATTGAGCCCCATTGGCCTTCTAAGGTGCTCTTTGAGGCGAGTGTTCGCTGAGTGATGTACTGATTCGTACCCCAGAAATAGAAGCCAATGATAAATACTCCGATGAGTCCAGGCCAAGGGAGTTCCGGGTCACTGGTTGATTTAATTATGTCAAAATGCGTGGGTTCCGTAATTTTCAGTACCTCTGACATTCCCCCTGCTTCATTCCATGCGAAATAAGTGATTAGAATACTGCCGAAGATTAAGATGATTGCTTGGATAGCGTCGGTGTAAACAACTGCAGTGAGCCCTCCGGAAACGGTATATAGACCAGCAATCACTGCCAGGACTCCGATGATTAGCCAGAGATCCAACTGTGGAAATATCAGTTGAACCAAAACACCTCCAGCATAAAGTGTTGCTGCGACATCAACAATGACATTCAAAATGATTGCAATAATTGAGGCATATGCTCTTACATTATAATTAAATCTTCTTTCAAGAAATTCCGGAACGGTGTAAACCTTGTTTTTTAAGTAAAATGGTAAAAAGAAGATGGCGAAAATTATTAGCACTAAAACAGCCATCCATTCATATGAAAAAACAGAAAATCCAGTAATATATCCAGCTCCGGTCAGGCCTACGAGGGAGTTACTAGACATGTTTGAAGCAAACAAAGAAAATCCAATGAAAGGCCAAGTCAGGTTTCTACCTGCCAGGAAATAATCCTCGGCTCCTTTATGTTTTCTTCCAATGTAAAAACCAAGCAGTACAACAGCTAGCAGGTACCCTATCACAATTGATAGATCTAAGCCGGTTAGAGTGAAATTTGTCATTGATTGAAAGGTTAAGTTTATCCTAGCATACTAAACTATGAAGTAAGCAATTAAAAGCCGAGGAGATTGCGAAAAAATGAAATTCGATAGCTGATTATTCTGATTTAATAAAAACTTTTGAAACAATCTTTCATCTATATGGTTTACAGAGTAGATTCAAAACGCTATGAGATATTAGCCTCTATTTCACACCAATAAAATAGGGGCTTTTTTTATGGCGAATAGTTAATCAGGAAAAGCATTGATGCCTATCATTGCATTTCTGAATTTCTGGGTTAATGGGAAAAATCGCGATTTCTTTCACACTAATGGTATTTTACTTGACGAGCCATTCGCAAGAGTTAAAATCTTACTCGGATGAGGAACTTACCAAATTTGCCAACATCGTGTTGTGGGCTGAAGGTCAAAAGAATGAAATGACCACTCAGTATAACATTTGGATTAAAGAAATGATCGGGGTTCCGAGGTTTTTGAAGCTTAAAGAGGCTGTTGGAGATTCCCTTAGCTTGGTGGAGATTAAGGCTTCGGAAGAAGAGTTGTTTTTGTTTGATCAGATCATATTAAGATATGATTCAATGACTTCGCAATTTAAGGGAGTGTATGAACAAAAAATTAGAACGGAAGTTGGTGTTGACTTGTATAACTCATTAAACCAAGATGCAAAGACCAATGGAATGGTAAAAGCCAGATACGAAAAACTATTAGGTGAGCTTTCTTCGATAAAAGAAGAATAGCTTGCTAAGACGAAGGCATTCGAATGCCATCTTTTTCCAGCCTAATTAACTTCTTCTTGTAGAGAATCCCTACAGACCTTTTGAAGTTCTTTTTGCTCATTTGCAGCACTGCTTGAATCTCTTCTGGATCGCTCTTATCATGAAGTTGCAACTTTCCATCTTGTCTCTTCAGTTCGTTTAAAATTTGTTGCGCACCCAATTCGAGGTTTTCATATCCGGCCTTTCTTAGACTGATATCTAATTTGCCGTCATTCCTAACTTTCTTTACAAAACCTCCGATTCGGTCTCCCTCAAGTAAATCATGAAATAGGTCATTTTCGTAAATCAACCCTTTGTACGCATTGTCAACCACGACATTGACTCCTAGATCAGTACGGTCCGTAATTAGCAGTTCGACGGGGTCATCCTCTTGCAGCAAAATCTCTGTTTTAAAGTGCTTTGCTACTTTAGCTGTGGCAGCTATTCGATCAGTTTTCTCATCCAAAAAAAGGTAAACCAATACCCACTGACCCTTTTTTAGTTTTAACTTTTGTTCTCTGAATGGGACGAGCAAATCTTTATCGATACCCCAATCAAGGAACGCGCCCACCTCATTCGTATCTTTCACCTTCAGATAAGCAAATTCATTAAGGATGGCATTGGGTGTTTTGGTGGTAGAAATAATCCTGCCTTCGGAATCTCGGTACAAAAAAACACGCAGTCTTTGTCCTTTCTTAGTTCCCTTTGGGATGTACTTAGTAGGAAGCAATACATCCGAGTTACCGTCCGTAAGGTAGGCTCCGGGTTGTGTAATGCGGTCTACGACAAGTTCGTGGTAATATCCGATCTTCACATGGCAAAGGTAGAGGATTAAGTTTGGTGGTGGCAAGAAACTTACTTTTGGCTTTCGGCGTTTTCTCTTAAAATACTTACTACGTGTCACGCGCAACTCTATTTATTCCTGATATCACGGGCTTTACGAAATTTGTGAAGTCTACAGAAATCAATCACAGCAAACATATCATCGAAGAGCTAATTAAGATCATCATCCAGGAGGGCAAGAAAGAGTTTGAGATGGTTGAGGTGGAGGGTGATGCAGTATTTTTCTATAAGGAAGATTTGGTTTCTCCTGAGGTCGTCGTCCGCACCGCAAAAAAGATCTTCATTCAATTTCATAAGCATCTCTTGGACTATGAACATAACCGCATTTGCGAGTGCGGAGCTTGTACTACCGCAGTAGATTTGAAGCTAAAGTTCATTACTCATTCGGGAGATATCAGCATGGCCAATTATGGTGTTGGCAGGGCGAAACCATACGGTGACGCGGTGATCGCAGCTCATCGCTTGCTAAAGAATGAAGTAGCTGTAGAACAGTACATTTTGTTTACTGACCAACTACTTCAAAATTCCAATTTGACACTAGATGGACCCGGAAGCCTTCACGATGATTCACTGGGAGATGTCGACTTCAAGTACCTTGATATTAACCACTGGAAGGCTGAAGTAATTGCAGACAAAAAAGAACTAGTGAGAACATATGTCGACCTGGAGGTTTCATCAGTGCACGAATTGGCCTTGAATGCATTTTCACTACATCGATTTATTTCCGAATTTAAGTATCGACACCTTTGGAACAAGGAGGCTACGCGAGTGATTTTTGATGAATCTGCTATCAATCAGGCCGGGACTGAACATTTTTGTGTGGTCAGTGGCAAGGATCTTGTTTTTGATACGATAAAACCTGATTACATCGAAGGGCTTTCCTATGGGGAGATTTTGAAAAACCCTGCTCCACTCAAGTACATGGAAAATAATTTCCTGATCAGTGAGCTTTCTGCAAACACTTCTCGATTAAAAATCGTGATTCGTGTTTCCTTGAAATGGAAGCTTCAGAAACTGCTTGTTCCGATGCTAAAGCGGAAACTAAGAACTCAGATGAATCAGATCATTCAGTCGCTTACGGAAGCTATAACGCAGATACCAAAGGAGGAATTAGCTGCATAGGATCAGAGTCTCATTTCAGGTATTTGACCGTCCAGAATTAGTCTGCCATCCGTCGCGTTTTTAACTTCTTCGGTAGAGATCCCAGGAGCCCGTTCCAGTAGCTTAAAACCCTCCGGAGTAATTTCCAGTACTGCAAGGTTGGTGACTATTTTCTTCACACACTGCACCCCAGTGATGGGTAGGGTGCATTTCTTTAATAGCTTCGATTCGCCAGCTCGATTTGTGTGCATCATCGCCACAATGATGTTTTCAGCGGAAGCAACCAGGTCCATTGCCCCACCCATACCTTTCACCATTTTACCTGGAATCTTCCAATTTGCGATATCTCCATTTTCAGAAACTTCCATTGCTCCCAACACTGTCAATTGAACATGTTGGCCTCGAATCATTGCGAACGAGGTCGACGAGTCAAATATTGATGCACCCGGTAACGTAGTTACCGTTTGTTTGCCGGCATTGATTAAGTCTGCATCTACTTCTGACTCTGTGGGGAATGGCCCCATCCCCAGAAGCCCATTCTCGGATTGAAATTCTATGCTAATTCCTTCGGGGATGTAGTTTGCCACCAGTGTGGGGATGCCAATTCCTAAGTTTACATACCAACCATCTCTTAATTCTTGTGCGATTCGCTGCGCAATGCCGTTCTTATCTAACATGTTGACTGGGGTTATCTTGTTGTTCGTTGTTCGATTCTTTTTTCGTAGTGACTTCCCTGAAAAATACGTTGAACAAATATTCCTGGTGTATGAATATAGTTTGGTTCTAGTTCTCCGGGTTCTACCAGTTCTTCTACCTCGGCAATAGTGATTTTGCCTGCCATGGCCATTGGGGGATTAAAGTTTCTGGCTGTTCCCTTATAGATCAGGTTTCCATTGGTATCTCCTTTCCAGGCCTTAACTATTGCAAAATCAGCTGTTAAGGCAGATTCCAAAATATGTGGTTTTCCATTAAACTCTCGTACTTCTTTCCCTTCAGCAATTTCGGTTCCGAAGCCAGCGGGAGTAAAAAAAGCCGGGATACCTGCTCCGCCTGCTCGACAACGCTCAGCTAATGATCCCTGAGGAATAAGATCTACCTCTAATTCACCGCTAAGCATCTGTCGTTCAAATTCGTCGTTTTCGCCTACATAGGAAGAAATCATTTTCTTAATCTGTTTCTTTTGCAATAAAAGTCCAAGACCAAAACCGTCCACACCGGCATTGTTTGAGATGCAGGTCAGGCCATTGATATTTGATTCTACCAGGGCTGAAATACAATTTTCCGGGATGCCACAGAGTCCAAAACCTCCGAGCATTAGGGTCATGTTGCTTTCAATGTCTTGGGTAGCCTCTTTTGCGTTTGCAACTACTTTGTTGATCATTGCATGAAGATAGGAAGCTGAAATAAATAAAAAAAGCCATTCGAGCTGAATGGCAATTTCTTGGTTCGGTAAGCAATCTAATTAGACCGTCAACGCGTCCTAGAGAGAGATGCATGGCAAGTTGCAGGCATTTTCATATTCTAACATCAAAGGTTTGCTGAATTTGAGAAACCATCAATCTCTGATTGGATTAGAAAACAAAAGACATGCAAATCTTCAATTTTTGATGACTACTTACTCATCCTTTAGACACTCCACCGGATTGACCTTTGTCGCCTTCAGGGTCTGATAAGAAATAGCGGCTAAAGTAAGTAGGGCCGTTGCAATCATGGGAAGCAAAATGGTCACCACAGATATGTTAGTCCGATAGACAAATTCTTCCAGCCAGCCATTCATTAGCCAGTAGGAAAGGGGTAGTGCAATGCAAAAAGCAATGCCGATTAATATCAAAAAGCGATTGCTGATAATCATCCAGATACTCTGAGTGGAGGCACCCAGTACTTTCCGAACGCCTATCTCTTTTATTTTCGTTTCGATGATGAATCCTACCATCCCTATCAAACCTAAGCATCCTATCAGAATCGCAATCGATGCGAACACTTTGATGGCCTGCCCAGTTTTCTGTTCTTTTAAATATTGATCTTCAAATAGCTGATCTAAAAAGGAAAAATCTGCAGTTGTTTCCGAATCAAACTTTGCGTAGATCTGCTCAATGTGTTCCAGAGTCTCCGGGATTCCTTCATCTTTAATTTTTAAGCTTATACTTCGATAGTTTTCGCGGTACATCAGAAGCATGGGAACAATTTCAGAATGCATCGATTCGAAATGAAAGTCTTTCATTACACCGATGATTCGACCTTCTGACGGGCCGTATTGTAGTTTTTCTCCTACAATGTCGGCCGGGTTTTGATAACCATATCCTTTCGCCGCAGCTTCATTAATTAAGTAGTAGCCCGGCATGAGTGTGTCTCGCTCCAACACGGTTTTCATTGTTTCTCTAAAGTCTTCGCCTGCCACCAGCTCTATTCCGTAGGTGTTTAAGAAGTCTTTATCAACAGACACAAGTGGAAGTCGAAAGGTCGTAGCAACTGCGGAGTCCCCTTTGTAAAAGCTAGAACCCCAATTGTCCATGAGACGGCCAGTGGGTATTCTGGTAGAATAGGAGCCAGAAATTACATTTGGATGTCTGAGTAGTTCAGTCTTAAATGTTTCCAGGTTGCTTATGTTTCTCGACAGATCCAGTATTACTATCTGATCCCTATCATATCCCGGATCTGAATTCCGAATGAAATTCATCTGCTTTTCGATCACAATAATGGAAAAAATAAGGCCAATGGTCACCGCATATTGGAAAGTGACTAGCCAAGAGCGAAAATTCCATCGACTCGAATTAATTATTTGCTCACCCTTCAATGCCTGCACGAGGTTAATCTTTGAAAGAAAAAGGGCCGGATATAAGCCTGCCGCCAGACCCACACTTATCAATATGCCCAGCAAACTGAAGAAAAGATCTACCTCTGAAAGTAAGTCAAATGATAGTTCCTTGTCGATAAAGGCATTGAGGAAAGGCAATGCCCAGAATACCAAAAGAATGATAAACGGAAAGGAAATGAATGTGATTAACAGTGATTCAGTAAGGAACTGTTTTACTAGCGAAGATTTAAATGCCGCGATGACCTTTCTGACTCCTACCTCTTTCATTCGCCTGGAATAGTGAGAGGTGGCCAGGTTCATGTAGTTTACACACGCTACCAAAAGAAGTAGCAGCCCAATAGCACTAAAAATATAGACCATCTGGAGCGAGCCATTTGTTTCGTATTCACCCTCCAGGTCAGAGTTTAGATGAATATCAAGAATCGGTTGAAATACAAAATCATAGAAGTTCCTGGCATTAATGCCGCCGTCAAATTCACCTAGATACTTATCCCAAAATTCATCGTTTGCCTTTTGCGTTAGTGCCGGTACGTTGGCATCTTGAGCTAATTTGACATAGGTGAGCCAATTGTAGTTACCCCCAATATTATTTAACGATTCTTCACTGAAGATATTAGCTAGAAATCGCACTGGTGCAAGGTATTCAAAATGAAAATGCTGTTGCGCTGGCATATCTTGAATGACACCGGTGATCTTGAAAGGTGCTTCATTGCCATCTCTAGAAAGTGTGACAGATTCACCGAGAATGTCCTGATTTCGCCAGTCCTTTCCGAAGATTTTGATTGCAGTCCGTTCTGTGAGCACGAGTGAAAAAACATCGTCAAAAGCAACCTCCGGATTCCCCTCTAAAAACTTGAAAGAGAAGATGTCAAATACATCATCGCCTGCAAATATTACTTGCTGTCCAGGCAGTTTTTTATCCTCATATTGAATATCCGGGAATACCCAGGGGTAAAAGTGAGCTGCATACTTAATTTCCGGGTAGTCTTCTTTTAGTCGTTTTGCGTGCCCTGAAGAAGCAAAAGCCCAATGTCGACTTAGATCACCAGATCTAGAGTAGTTCTTTACTGTCACCCGATGAATCTGTTCAGCTTGATCAAAATGTTTGTCATAGCTTAACTCATCCCTTACGAAGAGTGAAATTAGAATGAATGCGGCAATTCCTGTAGATAGTCCGATCACATTGATAACGGTTCCAGACTTATATTTCCACAGGTTTCTTAGCCCAATTTTTAAGTAGTTTTTGAACATTGTTGTTTCCCTTTGTATTGAGTACTTAGATTCTATCCTTTTTGCCATATCTGGCTTGAAAAGCTTGACAATCTGCCAGGAGTACCATCTTCTAGCTTTTCTAATTCCCTTACTAGACAATAAGAGTTTGTACTCTTCTTCCAGATCTCCCTGTATGTCTTCATAGTAATCCTCTTTTAAAAACCAATGAAGAAATTTCGTAGACCAGGATGGGGGAGTTTGGTTTTCCTCACCTTTCTGGTTATGCCCTGACATATTCAAATGAGATATTAGGAACGGCAGACCATAATTTACTACGGGTCTCTTTGGTGTAGTCTAGTGCAGCTTTGCCGGTTTTGGTTACCTGAAAATAGCGTTTTCTTTTGCCTCCACGCATCGCAGTGGCTTCACCAAATTCTGACCGCAGGTATTCCTTGTTTTCCATTCGTCTCAATGCAGTCTGCAGAGCACTCACACTTACCTTTCTCCCCAGTCGCTCTTCTATCTCTGCTTTGATAGAAACTCCATACGCATCTCCATGTAAAATCGCCACGGTAAGTAGCACAATCTCTTCAAATT
>CAZQDI010000055.1:0-23799 GCA_964591785.1 uncultured Roseivirgaceae bacterium | reverse complement strand
CTGTCACCAAGAACATGATGCAAAAAGTCATTAAGCTGCCAGTGCTGCAGTTAAAAGCAGCATGCAAAAGAGGTGAAGCCGAAAAATTGGTGGATGTACTGAATGATCTTTTCAATTTGGAGGAGCAAGAAGTCAAGAAAAAGTAGCCTTCTCCTATCTTTGCTCGCTGATTTATGCGGGCGGCAAGTGTTTCAATTTTTTTTCTAGTCTTTTTCCATGCTCAGTCAGAGACATTCACTGTATTCGAGAAGGACGGTTTTTTTGGAGTTAAGGACCTCAATGGAGAAGTTGCAGTGCCTGCCGTTTATGAAAAATTAGGTTGGTCTAACAATTCTCAAGCGATTGAGAATGGCTTGATTGGCTTCCAATCCCAAAATTCCTGGGGTTTACTATCAGTTAAAAACAAAGTGCTCACTGAGGCAAAGTACTACTCGCTAGAGCCATTTGGTGATGGTCTCATAAAAGGCTCGATTAAGGGGAAATTTAGCAATCAGCTCTTCTATGGACTTCTAAATGCATCTGGCAAAACGCTGGTTGGCTTTCATTACTTCTCACTTGAAAGAATCGGGAAGAATTTGCTGGTAAGTCACTATGAGAAGAACCAACAATTTGGGATTTTAACATTTTCAGACAAGTTGATCGTGCCTTCGAGATATCAATCGATTGAGAATGACAAAAACGTCTATTATGCCAATCGTTTTGATGGAGGTTTGGATTTGTTCGATTTGTCAGGAGCTCTGATTGCAGAGGAGTTGGATTCAATCCATGTCGCAGACCAGGCTTACCTTGGTTATAAGGATGGGTATGTTGGTTTAGTGAACCAAGCTGGAAATCTTGAGTACGATTTTAGTTACAAAGCATTTGATGTCCGAGATAACCAACCTATCTCTTTTGCAAGATGGAGTGTTTTTAAGGGAAGGGAATCTCAGTTTGAAGTCGACGCTGATTCATTAGAATATCAGGGGGAGGGTTTATGGAAAATGTATCTGAATGGAACCCAACATTTGAAGATTGAAGATTCGATGGTATCAATACTTCGAGGTTACGCCTTCATAGAACGTACAGAGAAGAATTACTTGCTTAAAGATTGGAAAACAGCGAAATGGTCCGTAGCAAATTTTCAAAATGAAGAAATTTTAGATGGTTACGATTCCGTCTTTGCCACAAATTATGGAATCTGGGCTAAAAGAAATAGCGGTTGGACCCTGTTCAATAGATATGGGAAAAAGAAAAATCGATTTCAATATGCCGAGATTAGCAAAGGAATTGAGAATCAATTCGCGGTCAAGCTAAATGGTTACTGGGGAATTCTCGATCCACTTGGAAATCAAGTCACACCGTTTAAATTCGATAAAATTGAAAGATCCGGGGAAAGCTACATTGTCAAGTATCTTGGTCATTATGGAGCGATTGACAAGGAGGGAGTTTGGCTGGTAAGGGCGGAGTATTCTGATGTTAAAACGTACGGTCCGCTCATCGTAGGAAAAAAGGGGTACAGTTTCTCATATTATGATAGCGGAGGACTTTTGAGAAAATCAGTTTTGAAACCCAAAAAAATGATTGGTGAAGCGGTAATGGTAGAGGAGGATAGCCTTTTAGGTCTGCTAAATCTTAAAGCGCAAGTTTTGACTGAGCCTGCTTATGACGACATTGCTTGGTGTAACGGTTACTACGAATTATCAAAGAATGGGATCAAAGAGGTGATGGATCTTAAAGGAAAACAGGTATACAATACGTCTGCACGAATTCAAGACCTCGCAGGGTATTCAGAACAGTTTTATTTAGTGAAAAAGAAAAATCGATGGGGTTTTCTTGACTTTAACGGAAGATTAAGAATCAGCAACAGATATGATAGTGCCCAATTGTTCTCTGAAGGCCTGGCTGCCGTGATGCTTAATGGGAAGTGGGGTTTTATAGACAAAAGCGAGACCTTGGTTATCCAACCGTACTATCAAGAAGTTGGCGCTTTCAAGAACGGAGTTTGTGTGGTGAAAGCGGCCAATTTATATGGAATGGTTGATGTGAACGGCAAGGAGGTGGTAGATGTTAGTTGGGATTCAATTTCTAGGCTGGAGACGGACAACTATTTATTGAAACATGTTGATGGCAAGCTTGGTTTGATTGCTTCTTCCGGGAAAATACTTTTACGTCCCGCCTATGATGCAGTCCAGGATCTGGGTGATCGGGTGGTAGTTATGTCAAATGGCAAAAAAGGGATATTAAGTTACTCTGGAGATCAATTGTTCAAACCGAGGTATAAAGAAATTAAGATTTCTGGCGAATACACGATTTTAAAACATTAGATTGCCGATTCTTGAAGTTAATCTAAAGGCAAACCTATAAGCATGGATTTCAATAAGTTTTTGGAGTCTATTAATCAGAACATTAGCGAAGCTCTATATCGAAGTAACCAAGATGGGTTAATTTATGCTAATCGGGCATACGCGGAGATGTTTGGCTTTGAAAGTGAGGAACAAGCGATCAACAGTCCCACTTCAATTCAATATAAGAATCCTGTACAAAGGACTGAACTCATCAAAGCACTTGAAGAGAATGGGAAATTCGATAATGCTGAAGTCACGTTTATTCGGAAAGATGGTTCTGAATTCATCGGCCTAGTAAGTGCAGTGCTATTCGAAAGTAAGGACGGTGAGATATTTTGGGACGGAAGTATCCGTGATATCAGTGTGCATAGGGAGATTATGAACAAGCTATTGGATCGGGAGCAACTGATCAATAGTATCAACAAAAATATCAATGAAGCGATCTACCGTAGCAAAAATGAAGGGGGGTTAATCTATGTGAATGAGGAGTTCATTAAAATGTTTGGGTATGACTCCATTGAGGAAATCTTAAAAGAGGATGCGATCAGCCTCTACAAAAATCCAAAGGATAGAGAGGTAATTGGGGAGATGATTGTAAAGCAAGAATCCATCACCAATTTTGAGGTGGAATTCAAGCGCAAGGATGGAAGTTCATTTTGGGGCTATCTCAATTCAATCAAAGTCAAAGGTCAGGATGGAGCAATCTATTTTGATGGTGCGATCCGCAATATTTCTAAAGAGAAAGAGGCTGATGAATTAACTCGGAAACAAGCAGAAATGCAGGAGCTGCTGATCTACATTTCTTCCGGTCTTATTAACCTGCCCATCGAAGAGATTCACGAAGCCATAGAACTGAGTTTGCAAGGTCTGGGGGAATTTGTTCAAGCGGACAGGACCTACATTTTTGAGTTTAAAGAAGATAATTCTTCAATGGAGGTTTTTTCATGGGTTGATGAAGGGGTTTCTGAAATTAAGCAACGGCCTAATTCTCCGAATTTGAAGGAGCAAGTACAGCAACACTTTGATATACTTCATGATGGGAAATACTTCCAACTAAATAATATCAATGATATCGATGAAGGTCCTTTAAGGAAGATTTATCGAATGCAGAAAATCAAATCTCTACTCAATGTTCCATTGCTCAGGAACGGGAAATGCATAGGTTGCGTAGGATTTGATTGGGTGAAAAACAAACATTCGATTGGGGAAATTGACATCCTCCTGCTAAAGCTATTCGCTGAGATGTATGTCAACATCAAAGAGCGAACCCAGCGCGAAACGGAATTAAGGAAACTCTTCAATAAAACCATCGAACAAAATCAGCGATTAAAAGACTTTTCATACATCACTTCGCATAATTTTCGATCTTCGGTAGCGAACTTAATGGGACTGATCACCCTTCTGGAGGAGGATCGAACTAATGATGAGTTTTTTGAGATGATGAAAGAAACCGCTCTCAAACTTAACCTGGCAATCGATAGTATCAATGACCTTCTCAACTTCGAGAAAGATATTTCGGAACTAGAAAAGAAAGACTGCAATCTGTTGCAGGTGGTATCTGACATCATTATCCTAAACAAAAAGACTGCAAAGGATAAAGACATAAATTTCGATGTTAAAATTGCTAATGATTTAACAGTCAGGGTGTTACCTGCATATCTTCAAAGTATCATTCTAAACTTGGTGACCAATGCAATGAAATATGGGGTAACTAGCATTAAAAGAAATATTTACATAAAAGCAGAAAAAGAGGGAGAATTAGTAGTTTTAACTATAGCTGATGATGGTGTCGGGATTGATATGGAGCGGTACGGCAAGAAATTGTTTCGGCTGGGATCCAGATTTCATGCAGATATGGATAGTGGTCATGGTATGGGTCTTTACATTACAAAACAGCAAGTTGAAGCAATTGGAGGAAGAATTGAGGTAGAGAGCGAAGTGAATAAAGGAACAAAGTTTAAGGTTTATTTAGATGCCCAAAGACCAGAGGATATTATTGGTTGATGATGACCCTATTTTCTTGACTCTAGCCGAGCTAGCCATAAAGAAAGAAAGATCCAACGTTGAAATTTTTAAAGCATTTAATGGTGAGGAAGCTATCGAGTTTCTCTCGAAGGAGGATGTTGATACCATATTCTTAGATTTAAATATGCCTGTCATGAATGGGTGGGAGTTTTTAGATGAATTTGCAGGTACAGAAAGTAGCAGCAACAAAATTTTCATTCTAACCTCGTCTATTGATCCCTCAGATCGAAAACGAGCAGAAGAAAATCCACTAGTTTCATCGATGCTTGAGAAGCCTCTCAATAAAGAAAAAATTGAAAAAAGTCTTACGATCGATTAGTCATTAAAAAGCTCCAGTTGCGCAGGGAGTAGCTGAAAACTCTTTCGATGATGCGGGGTTGATCCCATTTGTCTAATTCCGTCTCTATGCACTTTAGTTGGATATCCAACGTTGGTTTCCCATCCATAACCCGGAAATTCAATTGCCAAATGCTTCATCAAGTCATCTCGGTAAGTTTTTGCGAGAATTGATGCCGCAGCAATGGAATAGAATTTTGCGTCTCCTTTTACAATACATTCATGAGGAATGTCATCGAAAGGATTAAATCTATTGCCATCAATCAAGAGCAATTCTGGTTTTACTTTCAGCTGATTAATAGCTCGATGCATAGCGAGGTAGCTGGCATTAAGGATATTGATATCGTCAATTTCATGGGGAGAAGCCACACCTATTCCCCACGCAATTGCATCTTTCAAGATGTCTTGTTTGACCTCAGTCCTCTTTTTTTCAGATAGTTGTTTGGAATCATTCAGTGTTTCGTGCCAATAGGTAGCTGGAAGTATGACTGCTGCGGCTACAACAGGACCAGCCAGACACCCTCTTCCGGCCTCATCACACCCAGCTTCAACTTTATTTGTCTGAAAATAGGGGGAAAGCATTTTCAAATTTACTTAACACTATAGCAAGAGTGATTCAAAAAAGAAAAGAAGAATTGAAGCCTTTTAAATTGTTATTCGTCTCTTGCTATAAATAACTCTACTACTTAAAATGAAAAGAATCACCCTACTAGCGCTGATGCTTTGCACAGTCGTGTACAGCATTTCCGCACAAACGCTGACGCAAACCGTAAAAGGTCAGATAACCGACGAGCAGTCGGGATCACCAATTATAGGAGCAACCGTGATGGTTGCGAATTTCGACCCACCTAAAGGGACCATTACAGACGTAAATGGATTTTACAGAATAGAAAATGTACCAATTGGAAGACAAACCATTCAAATATCTTATTTGGGGTTCAAGCCAGTTACCATTCCAAATGTCTTGATCGGTGCCGGCAAGGAAGTAGTCATCGATGCTAAGCTTATTGAATCGTTGGAACAATTGGCCGAAGTAGTCGTCACTGCCGGCAGCGACAAAAAGGGACAGCCGAAAAATGATCTTGCAACAGTATCAGCAATCTCTTTAGGGATTGATGAGATCAGTCGGTTTCCTGCGACTTTCGGCGACCCTGCGAGAGCTGCATTGACCTATGCTGGTGTTCAGACTGGGGGCGACGACTTACTCAATGAAATTGTAATCCGTGGCAACTCACCGAAGGGAATTCTGTGGAGGTTGGAAGGAGTAGAAATTCCTAACCCCAATCATTTTACTTCGGTTGGCTCCTCTGCTGGAGGAATAAGTATGTTAAGTACAAGTGTTCTCGCGAACTCCGACTTTTTTACGGGGGCATTCCCTGCACAATATGGAAATGCGACGTCCGGTATTTTTGATCTTTCGCTTAGACAAGGAAATTTTGATAAGCATGAACATGCCATCCAGGCTGGATTACTTGGTGTAGCGGCAGCATCGGAAGGACCACTTGCAAAAAATGGAAGGTCTTCTTATTTGGTCAATTATAGATATTCAACCTTGGCACTTCTTACAGAGTTGGGTCTTGATATTCTTGGCGAACAGGAAGATATTAATTTCCAAGATCTAAGCTTTAAAGTTCGGGTCCCAACAAAGAAATTGGGTTCTTTTTCTTTTTGGGGCCTGGGAGGGAAAAACAGTTATCGGTTCTTGCCAGATGAATCAATTGGAGATTGGGAAAATGATCGCGAAGATCAGACCACGGCTGTCGCTGGCATTACCAATGTGTTCTACGTCTCGGACGATTCATTTTTTGAGACCATTATTTCAGGGTCCTATAACAAATTGACGAACTTATACGATACGCTTAGTTTTGGCACGCTTGAGGAGGCCAATTTTATCGAATCTCAGTTACGTTTCTCTACATTTTACAACCATAAATTCTCTGCAAGGCATACCTTAAGAGCGGGAGTCATTCTGAGTAACTTGAGCTACGACATAGAAGAGAGTTTTAGAAACTATACTACACAACCGTTCGTAACCCCGCTAGACGAAAATGATGATGCCAACTTCTACCAGGCATTTGGTAACTGGCAGATACGGACCAGTGATCAATTGACAATAAATGCCGGAGTGCACTATTCCCGTTTTGCTTTGAACAATAAATCATACGTAGAACCACGGGTTGGATTCCGGTGGGATAGAGGGAAACATATCATTTCCGGCGGAGCAGGTTTGCATAGCAGGATGGAAACGGTCGCATTGTATACGGCAAGGCAATACAATGAAGATGGCTCATTTGTGCAAAACAACAGAGATTTAGGGTTCACACAAGCATTTCATACAGCACTAGCCTACGAAAAAATGTTGAATCCAAAGCTGAGAATCAAAACCGAGGTTTATTACCAGCATTTGTTCAATGTGCCTGTTTGGCCAAATGATACGACAAGTTCTGCAGAGGCACGAACATTTTCGACACTGAATACTTTTGATGGCTACACCCCTAGTGAACTTGCCAATGACGGTACAGGTAGAAACTATGGGGTTGAACTTACGCTTGAGCAGTTTTTATCGAAGGGATTTTATATGTTAAGTACCTTGTCGCTTTATGAATCAAGATATACTGCTGCGGATGGAATTGAACGGAGCACCCAATTTGACGGTGGGTACATTTTCAATTTTTTAGCAGGTAAAGAATATGCAGTAGGTAGAAATGGAAACAACTCTTTGAGTATTAACGCAAAATTCATTTTTGCAGGGGGAAAAAGGCAGGCACCAATTAACCTTGCAGCCTCCAGAAGAAATGGGTTTGCTGTAATTGACTACGATAACAATTTTGCATTGAAATTAGATGGATATTTCAGGATGGACATGGGGATAAGCTATCGAAAGAATCGAAAGAACATTACGTCAGTCATTGCTCTTGATATCCAGAATGTTACGCAAAGAGATAACGAATTTTTCCGGTTCTTTAACGGAAGAACAATTGCTTCGGATACCCAGGTTAGTTTTTTCCCAAACTTGAGTTACCGCATTGAGTTCTGATTCAAAAGGTATTGTAGTTGACAAACCCAAAGGATAGATTTTCAGTTAGTAAATTGCGTATTACATAGAGAAACCAGTTTACAAAATGAAAATCTTAGGATATGCAGCTATGCTGCTTTTTTTTAGTTGCCAACTTCAAGGTAATGATTCAGAGAGCTCAAAAACGAAATCACTAGCAATTGCGGTGGATCTGCAAAAAATAGATACCGCCACCTTCGCGGGAGGTTGCTTTTGGTGTGTGGAAGCTTCATTCGAGCAAATAGAAGGAGTGGTTGAGGCAGTCTCGGGCTATTCAGGCGGCAAAGAGAGCACGGCTGACTACCGCTTAGTCAGTGCTGGAAACACCAGACACGCAGAGGCAGTCCAGGTGTACTATGATCCTGAGGTGATTGACTACGAAACGCTCTTGGACATTTTTTTCACAGCGCATGATCCAACCCAATTGAATCGCCAAGGCCCGGATGTTGGCACCCAGTATAGATCTGAGATTTTTTATCATAATAATGAACAACAAGAACTTGCTCGAAAGAAAATTGGTGAGATACAATCTGATTTTGACAAACGCGTGGTAACTGAGCTCAGCGAACTTCAAGGCTTTTACATAGCGGAGGCATACCATCAGGACTATGAGAAGAAGAATCCCAACAATTCGTACATTAGAAATGTCTCTAAGCCTAAAATTGATAAAGTAGCCAGGAAATTTAAATCAAGATTGAAGGAGGCAAAATAACGCCGCTCACAGCACACTTTCTATCGTTTGCTGCGTAAGGGGCTTTGAAATGAACTGCCTTACGTATGAGTAACTTTTAGCTTTTTTATGGTCTTCGGGATCTATGGAGGAAGAGACGATATAGATATCTATTTCCTTGGGCAGGTCTTGTTTTAAGCTCGCAAACTCGTCCAGAAACTTCCAGCCATTCGCGATAGGCATATTTAGATCCAAAAAAAGAATATCTGGAACTTCGTTATTCGGATCACTTAAGTATTCTAAGGCTTCATTTCCATCATATAAGGAGATGCTCTTGAGACCATGGTTGATTTTTTCAATGAACTTATCTGCAATCCAATGAAACACCTGTTCATCATCTACAAGTCCGATAAGTTTATTGCTGAATTTCATTTGCTTCTCTGAATCCAAAGTTAATGGTAAATTTTGTCCAGGCATTTACTTGACTTTCAACATGGATGCTACCCCCCATTACTTCGACCTGATTTTTTATCAAAAACAGGCCTACACCTCTGCTGTCTTCATTGGAATGAAACCTTTTCCCCAATTTGAACAGATCTTTCCGATTTGCTTCGACATCTAAACCAAGTCCATTGTCTTTCCATTCTAGCACCAGGTTATTCTTCGCGTCATAATAGGACTTCACCTCAATTTTACAATCTCTGTCTGGAGATCGATATTTCAAGCTGTTGGAGAGGAAGTTAAGGAAAATACTCTCCATGTAGATAGGTGGATATTCGATCTCCTCCACGCTGAAGTCCATTTGAATTTCTGCACTGCAATCAAGAATTGCTCCTTTCTGTAGCTGAATGGTATCTTCCATTTGTTGCTCAAAATTGATAATGGCGGTGGAGATATTATCTTCTTGCTGGATTTTAAGAATGTGGTTTAGCTCATCGGTCGTTAAGAGGGCACGTTCACTAACCTTCTGAATATGATCGATAATTTCTTCCTTTGTTTTTTCATCTCCGTCACGATAGATCTGAAGTAAAGAGACAATGCTACTTACCGGCGAACGTAAGTTGTGCGAAACAATTTGGGCGAACTCTAAAAGGCGATCATTTTTTGCTTGTAGATCACTTGCTAGTGAAGATAAAATCTGATTCTTTTCGTTGAACTTTTCCTTTGCATTTCGAAGGTCTGTAATGTTGGAAAATGTACAAATAACATGAATAAACCGATTAGAGTCGTCATAGATTGGTTCAGCATCTACTAATAGCCAAACCCAGTCTTTTCTTTTAGGCCGATAGACACCCATCACTTGTTGTCTTACAGACCTCCTTGTTTTTATTGCCAGCGGAATAGGGAAATCTTCAGGCGAAAAATTGGATCCGTCTTCCCTGATCACTTTCCAATTTTGATCAAGAGCTGACTGACCCATGAACTGTTCTTCAGTCATTCCTAATAGCCTATAAGCCATTTTGTTACAGGCAATTGGTTGGGTGGTAATGTCATACAATCCAATGCCAATGTTCATATCATGGATCATGGACTTAAACCTTGATTCACTTTCAACCAGCGCTGATTCTGCTCTTTTCATTTCTGAAACATCGTTCATCATTCCCAGCATTTTTTCAGCTCGGGTATCGCCAATAAAGAATCCCTTATCATGAACGAACCTGTATCCACCTCTTGCATCCTTAAATCGATACACTACATCATAACTACCAATTTCGTTTTGAGCCTTTTCAAGCTCTTTTAGGGCGAGTTCTTTATCATCCGGATGCAACTTGTTCTCCCAGGAATGGATGTTTCCAAGTTCCTCAAGAGAGAAACCAAATAAATCTTTAGTGCTTCCACTCCAATTGATGAGACCAGAAGATATGTCAAAATCATACACCACGATCCCTGCAGATTTTGCAACAAGTTCATGTTTTTGTTTCCAGTCTTCTCTATCTCTCTCTATGACCTTTTTGTCTGTAATGTCTTGGACAGTGCCGGTCATTTTCACTTCATTTCCTGACCTAATCACATTCCCAATACCTTCTACCCAATGAAAGGTTCCATCCGGCCATTTGATTCGGTGTTGATTAAAAAATGCTCCTCCATGATCCGAAGCTTTGGCAAGAACTTCCATGACCTCATTCAGATCATCTTTGTGAACAAGCCGTATGTATTGCTTTAAAGACCCATCCAGCGACTTGGCAAACTCGTAGAAATGACCAGTTACTTTCCCGGTCCAGTTTACCTCCCCTTTGGTAATATCGAACTCCCATAGAGCCATCTTGGCCGAACTTAGAGCTTCTCGAATTCGTCGGTCAAGCTTTGTGCTTGCTGTGGCGGTTTCGATCATGTAAGTCTTTCTTTAGCTGGTTGACCATTAAGGTAATAAAAAGGATCATCCTTTGCAATTTCCCTCTAAAGCAACATGAAGTATGTCTATATTGTTTAACGGTCGCTCAATTCCAGCCAACGCATTTCCTTTTCTTCTAGCTTGGCTTCCAGTGTCTGTAACTCAACGCTAATCGCTTGGAGCTTTTCGAATGCAGTCTCTAGGGTCATTGCTTTCTGAAGTTCGGACCGTGTTCTTTCCAATTGCGGTATTTCGTTATCTAGTTGATCCAACTCTCGTTGTTCGTTGTAGCTCAGTTTGACATTTTTCTCAGTCTTCGAATGTTCCTTCGGCTGAGGATTTGATTTTACAGATACCGTCCTATTTTCAGATGACACCGTGCCCGTATCTTGCCGGTAGTCAGTGTAGTTTCCGGGGAAGTCCTTTATTCTCCCTTTGCCCTCGAAAATGAACAAATGATCTACCAGCCGGTCCATAAAGTATCGATCATGTGAAACGATCATTAGACACCCCTCAAAGTTTTGAAGGTAATCCTCTAGCACATTCAGGGTAGTGATATCCAAATCATTTGTTGGCTCGTCGAGAATGAGGAAATTGGGGTTGGCCATTAAAACACGCAGCAGTTGCAGCCGCCTCTTTTCACCACCACTCAGTTTTCCTACATAATTGTGTTGCATCTTCGGTGGAAAAAGGAATTGGTTAAGGAGTTGAGATGCACTTATCTGTGAACCATCTTCCAACTGAATGAATTCGGCTACTTCCTTTACAATGTCCAGTACCTTTTTGTTCGGATCAAAAATTGTTTCATCCTGGGTATAGTAGCCAAACTTTGTGGTTTGACCTACGGTAATCTCTCCAGAATCAGGAGTTATTTCCTTTGCAAGGATGTTAAGAAAAGTCGATTTTCCTACTCCATTGGCTCCGATGATACCCACTTTTTCCTTCCTTCGGAAGACATAGCTGAAACTGTCAATAAGAATAGTAGAACTAAAGCTTTTGGAGACTTGCTCTAACTCCAGAATCTTTTTTCCCTGCCTTTCGCCTGTCAGATTCACTTCCATTTTCTGAGTGACCTGACCACTATGTGCTTTTGCCTTAACTTCCTTGAAGGCATCTACGCGATATTTTGCCTTGGTCCCTCTTGCTTTTGGTTGCCTCCGCATCCATTCCAATTCGGTTTTGAAAAGGTTTTTTGCTTTGTCAATGGAAGCTTCCTCCATTTGCATCTTCTCCGACTTCTTGACTAGATATTCGCTGTAATTGCCTTTGTAGCGGTGAATACCCCCACGGTCGATTTCGATGATTTCAGAAGTCACTTTGTCGAGAAAGTATCGATCGTGCGTCACCATTAGCAGTGTGAGGTTGGAGGTAGCAAGGTAGTTTTCCAACCACTCAATGATCTCAAGATCAAGATGGTTCGTTGGCTCATCTAGAATAAGAACGTCCGGATTGACAACTAATGCTTGCGCTATTGATACACGTTTTTTCTGCCCACCTGACAGTTCATTCATTCGACGTTCGAGGTCGTGAATTCCCAGCTGCCCAAGAATCGCT
This sequence comes from uncultured Roseivirgaceae bacterium, assembly GCA_964591785.1. Lineage (GTDB taxonomy): Bacteria > Bacteroidota > Bacteroidia > Cytophagales > Cyclobacteriaceae > Ekhidna. The sequence goes on along the minus strand of CAZQDI010000055.1, from coordinate 11,503 downwards.
TTGATCTGATGCTCATAATCCCACGCATTTAATGCATCCATTTTCCCAAGTATTGGACTAAGGTCTGGGGCATTTTCAGGATCCGTCTCTGTTTTGTATATCGCCATTTCGTAATCGCGGATGACCTGTAGTTCTTCCTTATCACCAGAGAATACAGCTTCTATGATTTTGTCTTCTGGATTAAAGTCCGGATGCTGAGCAAGCATTGATACGATTAGACCTTTTCTGAAGGAAACGACTCCTTTATCAGGTGTCTCAGTCCCGGATATGACGTTAAGAAGCGTTGATTTTCCGACTCCATTGACGCCGACTAGTGCGGCCTTTTGACCCTGATCCAGACCAAAGCTTATATTTTCAAAAAGTAGCTTTTCATCATAACTTTTTGAAAGCCCCTCGATTGATAGGTAGTTCATGAGCAGATATCAGTTGATGGTATGAATTTGGTTTGTTTTTCCATCAAACTGAATTTCCCAGTCTAGTTTCTGGCTGATTTCATAATGTTCGACGTCTCCTTCCCTTCTAAACATAATAGAAATATCGTTTGCTCCTACCCTTATGTTGCTCAGCTTGGCTTGGTTCCAAGAGGACGGCATCCTAGGTGAAATAGTAATTTTTTGCTCATATGCGCTCGGTCGTATACCGAAGAAGTGGTCCACAATGGGTACTGCGACGGAATAAATATTCCAGCCTTGTGCCACCATTCCAAAATCTGGACTGACCTCATACATGGAGCCAGGAAGAGCATAAGAAAAGGAATTTTGAAGCATCTTTAGGTACTCAAGAGACTTGTCAACATTTTCATAATTCGCCTCTGAAATCGCCTGAACTCCAGTTGGTAACGTCATCACCGCTCCTACATAACTGAAAGCCTTCCATTTTTCTGCCTTTTCCTGTTCTTCATCACGATCTATCCCGGTAACGAACATCCCAAATCTGTTGCGATAGGTTTCTGCATTTGCAAGCGCGACTTTGGCTTGCTCAGGTTCCGCGAGTCCAACTTCCATTGGTGTGTTAACTACCCAATTGTGATGCACGACAAAGCCTTGTAAGGTTTCAGGCATTGTCAGGGTTTGCTCCCTAGTTGCTTTCAATTCGGTTACTGACCAGGGTTTGTTAATGGTGTCTGCACGAACAATTGCCGCATCAATTAGCGCAAGTGCTTCCTCTTTTGAGGACCGAAAATCTGCGAAACTTCCTGACTCTTCTACCCACCATTCTGTTTTGATTTTTTGAATTAGCTGTTGTGCCTTTTGCGAGTATTTTGTGGCGTTAGCTTCATCATTGCTGACCTTCGCAAAATTGGAAACAGCTTGATAGGCTTTGGCTAAATAGGCGACGACATCGATCATTTCGGAATGCAGACCATGAATCTCCATCATTCCTGCACCGTCAGGGTAGCCGTTACGGTCTTCGTCCATTCCATCAATCCACTCAATTCCTTTCAGGATGTCATCGTAATACTCATTTAGGATTCTTTGATCACCGGTCCACTCGTATACCTTCCATAGTGCGATAATGAATGTTGGAGTGGTATTGAGGTTGCCAGGGTTAAAGACAACACCATTGGAAGATACTTCATGAACAATCCTACCGTTTCCATTTTCACTTCTTGAGAGCTTCATAATCAAATCAATGGTATGAAGTGCTTCTTCATGTAGTCCTGCGGAAACCAATCCCTGTACAATGTAGGCCCCATCGGTTCCAAACCACCAAGGGTAATCCGGTATTCCAGCAGAAACACCCCTGCCGATTTCAGGAACCTCTCTCACAAGCCATTGGGAATTAAATTTGATCCACTGATACATTTGATCTATAGATGGGTCATTGGTGATTAACTGATTCACAGAAGCCAACGAAGAGTACTTAAGTATTTTTTGCTGAAGAAGCTCCGAGTTGTTTTCTCGTAAGTTTTTTAATGTAGCAAAAACTTGTTGCTTCTCTTTGTATGATCCTGCGATGTAAAACTGTAAACTGGTAGTTGCCTTTCCCGGGAGTATTAATTTCTTACTTAAGGCGTAGTCTTTTCCATTTCCTTCACGATCAATGGACACACGATTGCTGGTGGGTTCAAAGCTTTCGTCGCTCCCGAAACCAACAAACCACGGATTTAGCTCGTCTTTCACCAAAAAGACCCCGAGAGAGGCGTCGAATTCGCCAGAGTCTTCTCCGTCTACAAGTTCTTGACGTTCAGAAAGCCAGGTCGGACGTAGGTCTACATGTCCTGTAAATGCAAACTCAAGATCCCTTTCCCTGACATTATTATTGGTAATGGATATTTCGATAATCAAACCTTCCTGTCCTTCCGGAACAAATTGAAATCGTTCCACAGCTAGCTCATTATTTTCGAAGTGATGAATGTTGCCAAATGGGAGATTGTGGAATGACTTAGCGGAATCCAGCCTCCAAATGCTTCCGTTTTCTGAGATCGTCATAGAAAAACCATCCATAAGTTTGATGGGATGATCCCAAATGCCGCCCATCTCCCCATTAATGTGCCACCCTAAGTCCGGAAAAGATCCATCCTGATGCCCGACCATGTACACTCGATCACCTGCCGTGACGTATGGGCTATTCAAGTATTCTTGCTTTCCTTCAATTTTTTCGCTCTTGGCGGCCAATTTCGTAAGACTGCCAGGCAAACTTTCCGTTGAATTAGGGCCACATCTAAACTGGCTGATTGCTAGCAATAGCAAAAGCGCAAAGTTCAATCTATTCATGCCGTCAAAGATAAATCATGCTTGAATTCATGATTAAAGTCATTGGGAACAAATGAGCATTGAAATAGCTTTACCTTATGTAAAATGATCTAATTGCATGAAAAAGTTTACATACTCTTTGGTCCTGTTGATGCTTGTGGCGTGTGAAAGTTCAGTTTCTCAAAGCATTGCTTCAGACGATTCTAATGAGTTTAATCAGTACTGGTATGCTGGTGAAGCAGAGATTTCGAGTTACTCCCTATCACAGGCTAGATATGGAGAGATTCATCAAGGGACAGCGGTGATGGTCTTTGTGACGGAGCCTTTTTCAAAAACAAAGCAAGTAAAGCTCGACAACTGGAAGGATCAAAGCGATGACAATGTGAGCGTCATGAAGCTGAACCTTACCAAGAAATTCCTGACTGGGATCTATCCATATTCTATGATGATGAGCACTTTTACTCCTGTTGATTTGGGTCTACACTCGAAGACGTTCAAAATAACGACTTCATCGCAAGAGTGGTGTGGTCACACCTTTATGCAATTAAACGTTAGTAATAACAACTATCAACTTAGAGGCTATTCATATTTTGAATCAGAAGGTGATGTTAATCTAAATATTGGGGATGTGATGGCCGAGGATGAACTATTTACAAGAATTAGAATCAATCCAAAATCGTTACCAACTGGGAATTTAATGTTGCTGCCCTCAACGTTCTTCCTCAGACTGAGGCATCAGGAGGCCAGAGCTAGTCGAGCAGAACTTACTTTATCTACGATTGACTCATCGCCGTTTGCTCAAACTCCACACAATAAGTATGCAATTAGGTACAAGAATAGAGAGTTGATGATCTACTTTGAGCCAGAATTTCCTCACGAAATCCTAGGTTGGGAAGAAACTTATTTGAGTGGCTTTGGCAGACCGGAAAGACTCACAACGATTGCCAAAAGAAATAAAACGATTAAATCAGCCTATTGGGGGAAAAACAGTAATGAAGATAGGAAAATAAGAAAAGAGTTGGGTCTGAGTTTGGAATAGTATTTATCTAATTTCGCAACATGGCTGACGAAAACCCCTGGACAACTCATACCACTCGTGAAGTCTATGCCAATCCATGGATCTCGGTGACAGAACACGATGTTACAAATCCCGGAGGTGGCAAAGGGTTGTACGGGAAAGTACATTTCAAAGCCTTTGCCATTGGCATCATACCGCTTGATCAAGAGCATAATACCTGGCTTGTGGGTCAATATCGATATCCTTTAGATGAATATTCGTGGGAGATACCGATGGGTGGTGGTGCATTGGATGTGCCAATACTCGATTCAGCAAAAAGGGAGTTGAAGGAGGAGACTGGCCTGATCGCTGAAAAGTGGACTGAATTATGTAAGATTCATCTCTCTAATTCAGTTTCTGACGAGGTAGGCTATGCCTTTCTGGCAGAAGACCTTACGCAAAAAGAAACGGAGTTTGAGGAGTCTGAGAAACTAGAAATCAAAAAGCTACACTTTACCGACGTCATCTCGATGTGTGAAAGAGGCGAGATCACCGACAGCCTAAGTGTGGCAGCAATCTACCGGCTTGCCAGAGCCATCTACTGAGTATTTTAGAAGAGCTTGAAATGTTTTGAGCGCTCATTCATTTCCACGAGATCAGGGTCATCTTTGAAAAGGTCCGCAAAGTCGTTTCCTGTCTTTTTGTAAGGGTTGAACCCCATTTTGATAAATTGATGATCTCTCATGGTATCCAGAGCCTTTGACAATAAGAGATTTGATGCCTTATCATCAGCACGCTCTTCCACGAAAGCATCAAATAACTCCTCGAAGCGCCACATATACTCAAACAGTAAAATCATTTCTTCTTTTGAGCTTTGATCCAATCCTGGAAATTTTTCAATTTCTTTTATCTTCTTTTCATTGTAGAATTTTTTAGAAAAAAGTACTTTATATCTGTATTTATCAAGATTGCTAAAGGTTGAATCGAGTACGGAGCTTGTGTCCTTTAGATGTAGAAACATCATGTCTTCTAAATTAGCATCATAGGTAAGTTCTCCACCAGTGTATACTTTGTTCTTTGAATCAAAGAAGATGATTTGTAGCCCGTTTTCAATGGTCTTTGATGTGTCAATCAATGTGACTTTATCCAAACGCCATTCCTTGTTGCCATATTCTTGGAAGCGTTCGCTGATCACACTATCAGCATTTATGACCAACCGATGTTTACTCATTCCTCCATTTTCATCAGCAACGTACCATGTTTCAAAGAACTCGTCCTGAGAAAAAGACAGGTGTCCCAGTACGATGAGGGTCAAGCTGAAAGAAAAGATCTTTTTCATGACGAATTCTCTTTGAGCAATGAAGATACTACCTTGCGGCCTCATTTAAAACCAATGACCTTAAAAGAGCATCTTCGTAAGAATATTGTGCTTGCTACTCCTGTGGTAATCGGACAGCTTGGCCACATTATGGTTGGGGTAGCTGACAGTATTATGGTAGGAAGAATAGGTGTCATTCCACTTGCAGGGGCAACTTTTGCTAACTCTATTTTTTATGTGTTATTTCTGTTTGGCATTGGAGTTAGCAATGCGTTGACACCGCTGGTTTCATCAACTGACCCGAGTAATAAGCCCAGGCTTTTTATCTTATTGCAGAACAACATCCTTCTGAATTTCTTGCTTGGTGTTGGAATCTTTTTTTTGGCATTTGGCACTTCATTTTTTTTAGATCGCTTTGGTCAGGAAGAAGGAGTGGTAGAAGCTGCCAGACCTTATTTGTGGATCATATGTAGCTCCATTATTCCAGTGATGGTTTTTCAGTCGTTTAGGCAGTATTCGGAAGGACTTTCCAATACGTTCATTCCAATGGTCGTTTCTTTGATTGGCAACCTTTTTAATGTTGCTCTTAACTACCTTCTAATATACGGTAAATGGGGATTCCCAGCCATGGGACTCAATGGCGCCGGTCTTGCAAGTATGATTTCAAGAATCATAATGCTTGCGTTGATGATCTACCTGACAAGAAAGATGTGGATTGGTATGGTCCTAAAATTTAGTACGTCGTTTATTCGGCAGCAATTCAACCTTGGAATTCCGCTTGGTTTTCAATACGTATTTGAAATTGGAGCTTTTGCTTTTGCTTCTATTATGATTGGTTGGCTAGGTGCCGAAGAATTAGCAGCTCATCAAATTGCTATAAATATGGTAGCTGTAACTTATATGGCAGCTAGTGGAGTAGCTACTGCAGCAAGTGTTCGAGTAGGAAATCAGTTAGGAAGAAGAGATAGGCGCAACTTGCGCATCGCGGGGTTTTCATCTTTTGGTATGGTTGGGGTTTTCATGGCCTTTTGTGGCATCATGTTCATACTGTTGAAAGATTGGCTACCCAGGCTTTACATTGAGGATCTGGAGGTAACAGCGATTGCCAGTTCGCTATTGGTCATTGGTGCTGCTTTTCAAATTTCAGATGGACTTCAGGCAGTAGGATTGGGCGTCCTGCGCGGTCTTAGAGATGTACGTGTCCCGACGATGGTAACCTTTGTTTCGTACTGGGTCGTAGCAATTCCTACTTCCTATTTGTTTGGGTTTGTCTTTCATTGGGGAATCGATGGTGTATGGTACGCCTTACTACTAGGTCTTTCGATTGCTGCTGTTTTGCATTTATGGCGTTTTAATATTCTCTCCCGCAATCTTCTGTTCAGTGGGCCGGATTAGTATATTTTTTGGATTGCTTTTTACGGTGAGCTCTCTTTACTGCCAAGCCATCATTGATACCTCCTTCCAGTTTACAATCAATCGACCAATGTTCGCTAGAGGAGCTGGGCCTGTCGTCGGGATGGACGAGGCACATAACAATTACCATACCTTAGATACCGGTTTGTCCTCTTTGGCTAGTTTGTTAAGACAAGATGGTTTTATCGTTCAAAAGAACTTCTCGAAGTTTACCGTAGGTTCGCTTAAGGAATTAGATGTTCTGGTGATCGTCAACCCACTTCACCGATCAAACCTAAAGGAATGGAGTCTGCCCTGTCCTTCTGCCTTTTCTGCGAGTGAAATTGGAGCGCTTAAAGATTGGGTGTTGAATGGAGGTCGCCTGCTCCTGGTCGCTGACCATATGCCCATTGCTGGTGCAGTACAAGACCTCGCATCTGAGTTTGGAGTCGAATGGGCGAATTGCTTCGATTTTTCTATAAAGAAGCACTGGCCACCGGGACAATTCAGCCGTAGAAATCAGACACTTCTTTCGAGTCCCTTAACAGATAGCAGTACGTTCATGTATGAGATCAATTTGGTCGGCACATTTACTGGCTCGGCTTTCAAAAGTGAGGTTCTAAAACCCCTCTTGCAATTTGATCACTCCTATGTACTTAAATATCCCAAGACGGCATGGCAATTTTCTAAAAAGACTAGAAGTCACAATGCTGGGGGCTGGCTTCAGGGGGCTTATGGTCGATTTGGTGATGGTAAAGTAGTTTTCTTGGCGGAAGCAGCGATGTTTACATCTCAATTGAGGAATAAGACGAAAATTGGATTGAACAGTGAAGATGTTCCTGACAACAAGCTATTTGCTTTGAACATCTTTCGATTCTTATCGACTGATTGATACTTTCTTTTTAAATATGCACTCAAATCCTATTCATGAAAAATAAGAACGCAGCCCTCGGTTTTATTTTCATTACGATTCTGATTGACATTGTTGGAATTGGTTTGATTATACCCATCGTTCCTGAATTAATCATTGAATTAACTGATCGTTCAATTTCGGAAGCCGCGTTTATTGGAGGGTTACTCACTGCAACATATGCAGTGATGCAATTCATTTTCGCTCCCATCCTGGGTGGATTGAGTGATAAGCTCGGTCGGAGACCTGTACTTCTGATTGCACTGTTTGGCTTAGGGTTGGACTATTTAGTAATTGTTTTTGCTCCCACACTTGCATGGTTATTTTTAGCACGCGTTATTTCAGGAATCTGTGGGAGCAGTATGACCGTCGCAAACGCTTACATTGCCGATATCAGCGGTTCCGAAGATCGTGCCAAGAACTTTGGGATGATTGGCGCAGCCTTTGGCTTAGGGTTTATCATTGGACCAGCCATTGGTGGATTTTTAGGTGAAATTGGAACTAGAGTCCCTTTTCTTGTGGCCGCGGTACTATCTCTATTAAACTGGCTCTATGGCTACTTTATTATACCTGAATCCTTGTCAAAAGAAGACCGAAGGCCATTTGAGTGGGAGCGAGCCAATCCGTTAGGAACGCTTGGTAATATTTTCAAGTATAAGGTCCTTATTGGTTTAGTACTGTGTCTTTTTTTGATATACATCGCTGCTTTTTCCGTACAGGGGAACTGGTCCTTTTACACGACTGAAAAGTTCAATTGGACCCCAAAGGACATTGGCTTTTCACTGACATTCGTTGGCGTAGCAGTGGCGCTTGTTCAAGGCTTGCTCTTAGGCCCAATTGTGAAAAAAATCGGAGAGGTGAAAGCGGTTTACACTGGGCTTTTCTTTAATCTTTTGGGACTGTTTGCATTTGCTATCATATCAGAATCGTGGATGGTGTATGCTATCATCGTACCCTATGCATTCAGCGGGTTGACGGGTCCAGCCATGCAGTCGATCATGACAGCCCAGATACCCAAGAATGCCCAGGGAGAGTTACAGGGTGGGTTAACCAACGTTCTTATGATTACAGCCATCATCGGGCCGCCATTAATGGCCTGGATATTTACCTACTATACCTCACCTGAAAATGACATCTACTTTCCCGGAGCTCCGTTTATACTTGCCTGCGTTTTAGCAGTTGCTGGTTCAATGTTTGCATACAATTCCTTGAGCAAACATTTGACAACTGGACTTAAATAGTAAGCGTAGTCCATTTATTCATCTTTTAGGTATTTCACTGGATTTGCTGAGGCTGCCCTTAACGACTGGTAACCAACTGTCAGTAAAACTAAACCCAGCACAATGATCAAGGCTATCATGAAGGTAACCCACGAGATACTGATGCGATAAAAGTAGGACTCAAGCCAGCCATTCGCGAAATAAACTGCACCAGGAATACTAATAACAAACGCGACTGCTACCCACTTAGTAAACTGTCCAAAGATTAACCTCAAGATGCTATTGATCTCTGCGCCAAGAACCTTCCGAATGCTAATTTCTTTCCTTCTTTTTTCAATGACAAATAAAGTGAGACCGTAAAGACCCAAGCAAGCTACCAGAATCGAGATGATAGAGAAAAGCGTCACCATGCCTAAATACCTATTTTCATTTTCGTACAATTCAGAAATTCTATCGGATAAGAAGAAATAGGTAAATTCTTGGGTTGACCCGAGTTGCTGCCACATGGACTCCATCTCTTCGATTTTTTGAATCAGGTTGCTCATTTCCATTTTGACACTTATGCTTCGATGACTTCCGCTCTCAGGTGCTCGATAAAACATTAACGTTGGAGCTACCTCGTTTTCTAAGGACTCAAAATGAAAGTCTTCGGTAATCCCAATCACAGGTATGCGGTCATCCCCAATTTTGATTGCGTTGTCCAAGGTTGGGTCGAATTCAAATGCTCTGGCTGCCGCTTCGTTGAGTATCACATTGCCTCGTCGGTTTCCTTGCTCGTTGGGGATAAATCCAGTTCCGTATTTGATATTGATGTCGTAGGTGTCAAAGAAGAACTCATCGAGAAATGTGTACCTCATTCGAAGAGGATCCCCTTCCCATCCGTCTGGTCTCACGAAAACAAAGCTTCGGGTCCATGAGGTTGGAATGGCTCGACTATTGGTCATTTCTCTCACGTACGACTTTTTCGAAAGTTCAGTCTTGAAAGTATTTAATTTGTTCAGTCCATTCTCAGCATCGGTAAAGTCATTTGGAGAGGCGGAGATGGATAAAATACTTTCACCTTCAAATCCCATTTCCTTTTGGGACATATAGCTTATTTGATTCCGAACAATGATTGTGCATGCGATAAGAAATAATGCTATTGAAAACTGAATGATAACTAAGACATTTCTGAACTGTAAACCTCCTAATCCAATCTTTGATCTGAGCACATCAATGGCGCCAATAGAAGAGAGGTATAGGGCAGGGTAACTTCCGCTAAGAATTCCGAGAGCGACTGTAAGTCCTAAAACTAAAACGAAGATCTTCCAAGCATCAAATTGGACAAATGAGATGTTTACATCAAAAAACTCATTGAAGGAGGGGATAAGAAAATAGACCAGGCCAATGCCGATTGTGGTTGCAATTAGTGAAAGCACAAATGCTTCGGTAACAAACTGGGTTCGCAATTGTCCCTTGAATGCTCCTAATACTTTTCTTAAACCGATCTCCTTTGCTCTTTTGCTGGCTTGGGCCGTAGAAAGGTTCATAAAGTTGATTATTGCAATCATCAAAATACCTACCCCAATCCATAATAGGGTCCAAGCGTTTGACTGGCTGCCCGTGAAAGTATCATAAAACGCCTCCATTGGGAGGAGTTTGAAATTAGTATTCCCACGTGTTTCTTGTCCATAAAGCTCTTCAACTAAATTGGGGAAGTCAGATTCCAAGTACACTTCATCCCGGGCATCACGCAGTAGAACTAAAGTTTCTAAAAATGAGCTTCCCCATTCATTAGCATATTCTTGATAAGTAGGTAGTGTCTCCATCTGTACCATCATATCAGGTCGATAGCTAAGGTTTGAAGGCAATTCGTCGATTACCGAGGATATCTGGAACCTAAGTGTGGTATCTTCCATTGGTAGAAATATCTCGAGCTCTTCACCTACGGCATTATCTCTGCCAAAGTACTTATTTGCCAGATCCTTACTCAAGACAATTGAACTTTTGCTCGTGAATGGCTTTTCAATTGTGCCATGCAGAATTGGTAAATTGAGGATATCAAATATTGATTGATCGGTGTAGAGAATATCTTCTTCAATGAAGCGATTGTTCTTAACGACTCTTGCTTGCGTACCAAAGGCTCTGGCAGAAGCAAGTACCTGCTGGTAAGTTTCAACGAGCTTCTGTTTTAGTGGCACCCATGTATCGTAAGTTTCTTGAGTGCCATCAGGAGTTACGCGTTCCTTGTAGACCATAAAAACTTGCTCATTATTTTCATTGTAATCATCAAAGGTGAGTATCTGATTTGTGTAGAGGAAAATGAAAAAAAATCCGGCGACACCTGCTGATAAGCCAAAAATGTTAATGAATGAAACTGATTTATTCTTGAGTAGTGTTCTGAAAGCGATTTTAAGATAGTTGCGAAAGATCATAGTATTTAGAGAAAAGTGATGGAATGATTTAAGGTTGGAGGGCCTGAGTGATTTAAAAACTTCCCAGATAAAAAGAAGTCGGGCTCGAACGAAGCCTACATCTTCCAATCTCCAGGCATAAGCCTCAATTATGTCCCCTTGGATTTCGTCAGAATAGTCTGTCCGAAGAAGGAAATCTAGAAGCTTCAGCCCCCATTGAGGAGGTTGTTTTTTGCTATTCATAGACCCAGGAAATTGAATTTTGGAATTGTGCGCCAAATGTCATTACGCTTGAGTTGCAATGAATGAGCGGTTTCATATCCTTTATTGGTGGCTTTGTAAAGTCGCTTGCTTTTACCACCACGTTCCTGGGTTGGTTCACCCATCCTAGAGTCAACGAACCCTTTTTTTTCCAATCGTTTAAGGACCACATGAATGGCAGGTATTGAGATGGTCTGATCCAGTTGGTTTTTATATTCTTTGGCAATTTCAACGCCATAGGTTTCTTCCTTCATTAGAAGAATGATCAGGATCATTTCTTCAAGCGACCCAAGTTGAAGGCTCATATTAAATTAAT
>CAZQDI010000054.1:0-23939 GCA_964591785.1 uncultured Roseivirgaceae bacterium | reverse complement strand
TCTATTGAACAATTACGGAATCCGCACTTATTGCTACTGCGCTAAAAAATCCAAGCACTCTTTCTCTTTGATTTTCAGAAACATAAAACAAATTTCCATCTACTTCCGCAGGAGTGGTTCCTGATGATGTCCCCAAAGAGGTAATTTGGGATTTCACGAGATTGAGGTAATCATAGGCCTCAGCAGTGATTGATTGAAATTGGACAACCATTGAGTCCCCGATTTCATATCCAAATGACCGAAAATTATTTGGAATGAGATTGCCGTCAAAAAACCTATCATCCTGTATGGTGATAGATTCTGGTTCAATATGTGGCAGACCATTTTTGAAGAATCGCCAGCGGTAGTAGTTAGTTCTATTTTCTGGATCTACTGCTATGATTCTCGGGAAGTATACCAGAATCTGTTGATTGGTATTATTTGGGTCATTTTCTTCGAAAGAGTCCACAAAAAGCCTATTGAGTGAAACCAAATCAGGCATTCTTTCCCAATCAGAACGAATCTCATTGTTATCACTTAATTGGATTCTTAGTCTGTACTCTTTACCACTGGCAGGGGTAAAAGGCTCATTGGATAAATAAATGCCATTTTCTGTGTGAGAATAAAGAAAGGTTTGCCCTTCTCTTGATTGAACCACTACATTAGCATTCGTGATGGCAGTCACAGGTTCAATGCTGTTAAAACTGTTGGATCTGGTCAGTCGGACGCTATGATTTATTGAATTGTTTGTTATGGAGCCTTCGACGGTGACAAGATTTCTTGCACTTGGTAAAGTGACATTTACGACCTCCTCGACACCAATTCCAATATTTTCACATGAGAAAAGAAGGGACAACATAAGGAGGCAGTATACTCTATTCAAAACTTGAAATTATAAGTTATTGCTGGAATTACGGTTCCAAAAATGGATAGTTGCACGATTTCTCCAATTCCAGGATTGGTTTCTGACTCTCTGAAGAAGTAAGAATACGCATTTTTTCGTGAGTAAACATTGTAGATCGTAAAGACCCAATGATCTTGGTTTTTTCTTACATTACCATTTTTCTTTTTTTTATTTCCTTTAAGTTGGATGGAAAGGTCTAGTCGGTGATAATCTGGGATTCGTTCGTTATTCCTAGAGGAAAAACTCGGAACAAGATTATTTTCAAAAACATATTTATCTGTCGGCAATGTCACCGGTATTCCAGTATTGTAGACGAAGTTCGCTGAAATACCCACTCGCTCAGATAGGCTTAGTTGCCATGTGGTTGAAAAATCATGCGTCTTGTCAAAGTTTTCAAGCACAAAACTCTCCCGGTTGTTTTCAGTGATCTGGCTTTCAGCTCTAGATAACGTGTAACTAACCCAACCTTTTAATTTTCCTTTTTTCTTTCCTGCATAGATTTCTAAGCCATATGCTCTCGCATTGCTAATGATAAGTTCTGTCTCGATGTTTTCATTGAAAATTAAATCTGCGCCATCCTTATAAAGGATGTTGTTAGCAATATCCTTAAAGTACACTTCAGTTGATAATTGCCACATATTATCCTTGAAGTTCCTATAGACTCCCAAAGTGTATTGATCAGAAATAAGAGGTGGGATGTAGTCATCTGTCAGTTTCCAAATGTCGGTTGGAGATGGGGAGATGGTGTTGGATATTAAATGTATGTACTGAGCATTTCTGGAGAATGAAGATTTGATCGAGGTTTGATTATTGATCACCCAATTGATCGCCAGTCTTGGCTCAAGTGTATTAAATGAGCTAATTAGTTTGCCAGGAGCGAATGACAAAGTATCCACTACCAGGGTATCTGTGGCAGGGCTGTCATTCTCATAGATTAAGACCTCGCCAGGTCCAAAGTTATGCAGCATGCTGAATCTCATTCCGTAATTGATACTAATCTTTCCGTAGGTGAAATTATGTCCCAGATACAAGGCTGATTCCAGGCCTCTTTCTTTCTCTAATTCAATAATATTGGTACTGCTGGCATCTGGATCAAATGGTTCTCTTGAACCTGGCAACAGGTTGTGATAGGTGCTGTTAACGCCAAATATGATTTCATTAGACGTTTCGAATGTGTAGGAATAGTCAGCCTTGAGGCCAAAGTCTCGAATCCTTGACCTACCTATAAAAGCACCAGGTTCCTCATCTTCCTCGATGCGGTAATTGTACTCTGAAACATACGTTGCGATGTTAGAAAACAATTGCGGGCTATATAAATGACTCCATCGAAAATTCAATACTCTGTTGCCCCACCGCCGAACTGAGTTGAGTCCAACGGCATTGCGGTCATTTCCGTAGTAACCTGATAGGTAAAATTGATTGCTTGTGTTTGGACGTGAATTTAGCTTCACATTAATGTCTTGAAAGCTAAGTCTATTTCTTCTAACAGAATTACTTCCAAAGTCACTTAATGATAGTCCTAGTAGGCTTTGCCTGGCACTCACCAGAAAGGAACTCTTATCTTTTTTGATTGGGCCTTCAATAAGGCCTCTGGCAGAAACATAACCAATGGCTCCCGAGTAGCTCATCCTTTGGTTATTTCCTTCTTTTTGCCTCACCTCTACAGTGGAAGAAGCCCGGCCGCCATAGGAAGGTGGTGAATAACCCTTAAGGATGTTGATGTTGTTTACGGCTTCTGGGTTGAAAACAGAAACTAGTCCGTTCAAGTGATTTGGATTATATATTGTGGCCTCGTCGAGTAGGGTAAGGTTTTGGTCAACTCCACCTCCTCGTACATGAAAACCACTGGCGTCTTCACCAATTACTTTGATGCCTGGTAACAACAGTGCATTTTGAATAACATCTACTTCTCCAAATAGATAGGGGACTTGATTGGCACTCTCCCCGATGCTCATTTTGTCCAGTGAGGGAATATTCTCTACGATGGATCTATTTTCCTGTCTACTATTTATTTCAACTTCTTCTAATTCAGTGAAAATTTGGGAGAGCGAGATTTTTAGATAGACGTTCTTATGAAGTTTGACTTCTGACTTGTGAGCAGCGTACCCGATATGTGAAAATTCCACTTCATATTCCCCTTCATACAAAGTGATCGAGAAGTAGCCGTAACCGTTTGTAATGGTCCCTGATTTTCTACCAACAATCTGGACGCTTGCACCAATTACATGTTCTCCGGTTTCACCATCTTTGAGAACACCATTGATGGTATAGGACCGTACTCTATAGGGGCTAATGATAATTTGATCGCCCGAGAGTTGGTATTCAAGGAGTCTTTCCTGTCGAAGTTTATCTAGGAAAGCTCTTACCGTCTGCCCTTTTCTGACTCGTACAAAAGTGTTTGGAAGTTTATCTTGACTGAATGCAACATCTAACTGACCTTGCAACGAATCTAGCGCCTGGATTAGGGGCAATTTTCCAGAAAACTGCAGTGACTTTTCTAACAATTCTTGCGAAAAAGAACTCTGAATTACTATGATCAGTAATAGTACGGCCAGCCCGCTTTTCTTTGCGATGTTCACACCGCAAAATTAAGCACTAAGAAGACGGTGTGTTAGCAGCCTTTTCCTGAAATTTTGACAAGGTCACCTTTAACCTTCACATTTACATCCAAAATAGTCTCAACGAGAGCTATCACTTCTTTCAACGACTTGTCATCAATAGATGCAGAAATTCTACAAGATTCCAGGTTTTGGTTTGAAAGCTTAAATTCAACTCTGTAGTACTTGCTAAGATCTTCTAATGCTTCTGCCAGTGGTGTATTTTCAAACCGGAATGTTCCATTTCGCCAACTCATAATATTATTGGCCGGAACAGACTTAACTGTCACGTCGTTGGTGGATCTATCAAATATTGCCTCTTTGCCAGCTGCAACCATTGTTTCACTACCGTCTTTCGAGAAAGCGACCAAACCTCTCTCCACGAACAGTCTGACATCATTTTTGGTGGTGATAAGGTTAAAGGCTGTTCCTAAAACTTTCACTTCAACCCCATTGGCGTCAATCACGAATGGCTTCTCACTCTTCACAATATCAAAATATGCCTCTCCGACAAAGGAAACCTTTCGCTCATTTCCAAACTTTTCAGGATACGAAAACCGAGAATGTTGGTTGAGCACGCCCAAGGAACCGTCTGGGAACGTTATCGATCGACTATCATTATTAGAAACAACTTGGATTTGAGAAGGATCAGAATTAAACAATACAAGGGCTATGCTGAGTGAAAGTAATATTGCGATACTAGCAGCAATCTTAAGCCAGTTCGAACCCTTTGCCTTGTTTCTTTGAGCAATTTTGTGATTAAGGGAATCCCAAGCCTTATTCTCGTCAATTTCGGGACAACTAATGTCAGAGTTTGACAAAAGAAAATCAATGAAATCGTCCTTATCATTAAGATGCGGAGGATTCTCACTGTATTTAAGGTGGTTATATCTCTTCAGATCTTCGCTCATTTCGGTATCATGTCAACAATCAGGGATAACACCCCTAAAAATTTTTCAACTTTTTAGCTCTTTATATCGTAAGTAGACAGTTTCAAGTGCCTCCCTCAGTTTTTTTAATGCAATACCCATTTGATTCTCTACAGTTTTTTTAGAAATATCGAGATCTTCCGCGATCTCTTCATATGTCATGCCGGCATTTCTACTCAATAGAAAAATTCTTCTACATTTTTTTGGCAAAGAATCAATTGCTTTTTGGATATATCGTCTTAGTTGTTCGTTCTCACCTTCATCCTTTGATACGGTCGATACACTGAGCATCACCTCACTGATATCTGCCATAGATTGCTGCTTCGGAAGTTCTAGCTTGATGTAGTTTAAGCACTTATTTTTTACCGCTGAGTAGAGGTATGTTTTAAGGGTAGTCTGAATTTCGATGTTCTTCCTCTTTTCCCAGATGTACAGGAATACCTCTTGGGCCATTTCTTCTGCAATAGTGGAGTCACGGACGTATGTGAATGCGAATCGATGTAAATCCTTGTAATACCTTTTAAAAATGACTTCGTAGGAAGTAAGATCACCACCTTTTACCATTTGGTATAATTTAAGATCTTCTTCCTGAATCATCATTGATTGATTGATCGAGTAATTTCTAAGAATAGGTTAAAAGACTGGAAGTTAAACCCGATGGAGTTATTGCTATGGATCGTGACAATCATATTCTCCTCCGGAACAATAAAAATTGACTGTCCGAACTCACCGAGCAGAAATGAAATAGTGGAATAGTCTGTGCCTAGGTTTCCTTGAATATTCTCTCCAAAGAAATTCCAAAAATATCCAATACTATTGGTAAATGACGATTGAGAGAACTGATGTTGGCGGCTAAGGGCCTCATCAACGAAATTGTTGCTTAATACTGTTCTGCCTTGCCAAAAGCCTTCATTGAGAAACAAGAAGCCAATCTTCGAAAAATCGAGCAATGAAATACGATACCCATCTCCGCCATTGTAATTCCCGACATCATCTGTTTCGATCGAATTATGGTTGATCTCCAGCGGTTCAAAAAGCTGATCAGTTAGAAACTCATTGAAATCTCTTGAAGTAGCATTTTGGATAATTTTGGCCATCAAAACACCATTGGCTGTACTCAATGTATAAATTCCGACACCAGCAAGGGGTCTTGAGAGATAGTATTGAAGCCAATCATCTTGTGATTTCATGAGAAAAAGATCATTCAAGGATGGGTTTCTTTCGATCGTTTCGTTCCAGCTAATTCCAGTTCGGTGCATTAGAACATCTTTTACTTTGATCGCTCGTTTGGATGGATCAGCTTGAAAAATGGAGGTGTACTCAGGCAAATACCGATAGATGCTATCCTCGACTGAAATCAATCGTTGATCAATGGCTACTCCTAGCGCGGCAAGTGTGATAGATAAACCAGCTCTACCTATATTTTGCTGAGAAAACCTACCTAACTCATTAGAATAGTAGTTTTCAAAGACTAAGGTGTTGTTGCGAACAATTGCCAACGCTTGCACAGCGCCAAAGTCACCGTCTTGAAATCGAATTCTGGAGTCTATGTCTAATAATAACTCCTGGTCAAGTTGCTGGTTTTGCGGTAAGTCATACTCCCATATGTTCTGATCCGGAGGTAGTTCTTCACTGATGTAGCACGAAGTGGTAATGAGTAATATGATCCCTAGTTTTTTCATTTATGAAAATAAGGTGTAATTACCATGTTGATCTGATGCAGGAGTGGGTTGAATAAACAAACTATCATTGACGTCTATGTCCTTTATTCTGGGGCTCACGGTATGAGAGGCAAATCTATCTCCAGATCTTTTTGTCAACAGCTTCTCAAGCTCATCTAGTTCATTCGTTTCGAGCCACCTTTTTGTTGATCCAACATCCATTATTAAAGGCATGTCTTCCTGAAATTCTTTAACAGATTCGTTGGCGGGATTAGTAATCATGATAAATGAATTCTCATCTTCGTTCTCTTCCCATAGACCCGCAACACAAAAAACTCGTTTATCCGGATAAAAAAAATAATATGGAATTTGTTGTTTTTTGGCAACTTTCTTCCAGATGTAGAATCCATCCATTGGAATGACACACCTATGGGTAGTAAGTTTCTTTTTGTAGGAGGGCTTGTTCAAGACCGAGTCGATTGGGAGGTTAAAAAATTTGGGACTCATAGTTCTATTATTAGACCACATGGCCATCAATCCCCATTTTTGAAAGTTTAGTTTTTCTGGTTCGACAGTGACTATCACAGGTAAAGACCTGGTCGGTGCTGCATTGAATATTGGTTGATAGCTGTCTGGAACCTCGACTCCTAAAACAAGAGCTAGCTCATTGGGTTGAAGAGTAAGCGTGTATCTATCCAACATGATAGGCAATTTAATACGAGTAGACCGGTAACTCATTCTTGATATAAATGAGTTTGCTAATTTTTTATTTTATGGGATAGATTAATTTTGAATAAGTAACTAAAGATTTATTAATGGCTGAAGTAATTCGAATGCCCAAGATGAGCGATACCATGGAAGAAGGAGTAATCGCATCTTGGTTAAAAAAAGAAGGAGAAGAAGTGAGTTCAGGGGATATACTGGCAGAGGTTGAAACAGATAAGGCAACCATGGAACTTGAATCATATCAGGATGGTGTATTACTGTACGTCGGGGTAAAGGAAAAGGAGTCTGTTCCGGTTGATGGTATTTTGGCCGTGATTGGAGAGAAAGGCGAGGATTTTAAGTCTTTATTGGATGATTCAGCTACAAATGGGAATAGTAACGAAGTGGTTTCTGAAGCAGTTTCCGAAGTATCAACTTCAGAGGCTTCAGCCACGATTGATACCAGTGATATTAACGCCTCGATAATAAGAATGCCTAAAATGAGCGATACCATGGAAGAAGGGGTTATTGCTTCATGGCTAAAAAAAGTAGGCGATTCAATAGAATCAGGAGATATACTTGCTGAGGTTGAAACCGATAAGGCGACAATGGAGTTGGAAGCTTATGAAGACGGGACACTTTTATACACTGCAGTTGAAGCTGGTAATGGAGTTCCTGTAGACGGTGTTATTGCCATTGTTGGTGAAGAGGGGGCAGATTTCAAAGCACTTTTAGAAGTTGAAAAATCAGGAGCGCCCACCAGCGAACAAGAAAAACCTGCAATTGCGGCTGAGCGAAGTGAGCCTGCTGTAGAAAAACCTAATGCAACGCCATCAGTCTTGCCGGTTTCAGACAATGGCAGGGTTAAGGCCTCTCCACTAGCAAAGAAAATTGCTTCTGAAAAGGGTATTGATCTGTCTAGTGTGAACGGTTCTGGACCGGATGGACGAATTGTTAAGAAGGACGTTGAAAACTATACCCCCTCAGCGACCCCACAATCATCAGTCGTAAATGAACAGGCAGCCCCCGTGCAGTTGCCGAAAGTGATTGGAGAAGAACACTCGGAGAAAATTGAGCTATCGCAAATGAGAAAAGCAATTGCGCGTAGACTGAGCGAAAGCAAATTTTCCGCACCCCATTTTTACTTAACCATGGAGATCAATATGGATCGGGCTATCGCAGCTAGAAAATCCATGAATGAGGTTTCTCCGGTGAAGATTTCCTTCAATGATATGGTGATCAAGGCAACCGCCGCTGCTCTTAGGAAACATCCAAATATTAATGTTTCTTGGGGCGAAGATCATTTGATCCGACATGATCATATTCATATTGGAGTAGCGGTAGCCATACCAGATGGACTTATTGTTCCTGTCGTGAGATTTGCCGACAATAAACCACTATCTCACATTTCCGCAGAGGTTAAGGAGTTAGCTCAAAAAGCAAAAGACAAAAAACTGCAACCTGAGGAATTCTCTGGTAATACGTTTACGATCTCTAACCTGGGCATGTTTGGTATAGAAGAGTTCACAGCGATCGTTAACCCTCCTGATGCATGCATAATGGCTGTTAGTGGGATTAAGGAAACTGTTATCGTTAAAGACGGTGAAATGAAGCCAGGTAACGTGATGAAAGTAACAATGTCGTGTGATCACAGGGCTGTTGATGGAGCTGTTGGTGCAGCATTCTTAGTTACGTTCAAGGAACTTTTAGAAGATCCAGTTCGAATTTTGATATAAACCTGATTGGAGGGAACTTGTTGCTAGTTCTTGCCATTACACGTATATGCTGAAATAAAACCAGCGTGATTTTACTATGGAAAGAATAAGATCTACAACCGTATTGGCTGTGAAGCATAATGGAAAAGTGGCAATTGGAGCCGATGGCCAAGCCACATTAGGAAATACAGTCGCTAAATCAAACGTAAAGAAGATCAGAAAACTCAATGATGGAAAGATCGTCACGGGCTTTGCAGGCTCAACAGCCGATGCGTTCACTCTTTTAGATCGTTTTGATGAAAAATTGAGTAATTACTCTGGGAATCTTAAGCGAGCCGCGGTGGAGTTAGCAAAAGATTGGAGAACTGACCGATATCTAAGGAGACTGGAAGCAATGATGATTGTAGCTGATAAAAATGAAATATTGGTGATATCAGGTACAGGAGATGTGATTGAACCAGATAATGACCTTTTAGCCATTGGTTCGGGCAGTGAATATGCTCGATCAGCGGCTTTGGCATTGAAAAAACATGCAACTCATCTTTCAGCGGAAGAGATGGTCAGAGAAGGGCTAACCATTGCAGGGGACATTTGTATTTATACAAATCACAACTTAGTTGTGGAATTGGTAGAGTAGCGGAACTCTACTCCTTCCTTTTTCCCTTTTTTCTTGGTGGCTTGATTTCAACTGATACCTCCTCGGTATGGTCGCCCTGGGTGAGTTTCAATGTGTAATTGCCACTGCTTACGTAGTATTTGTTATTTTTCGCAGCTCTGTAATTCGCAGCCTCTTCACCTTCCAGGAGATCTCTGAAAGCTTCGCTGGCTTCCAAGCTGATTTTGCCATAATTTATTCCGGGTTCAGACAGCATGGTATTCATAATGACAGGCTTGTCATCTTTGAGTAGTTCTATTTTCCCATTACCTCGCGCTAAAGAAAAATAGCAGAAAGACAGCGTAGGCTCGTTGTATTCTTCCCATTCATTCCAGCGGTCGCCCCATCGATCAGAATAGGTTAAGCTTTTGATTGGAAAGAGATGCAGTTGTTTGGCTAAAGTTTCTTTGTCCAGCATTTGCAAAGTTGAAATATCACCAACGTAGATTCCCCTACCATGGGTACCCAAAACAAGCTCTTTTGCTTCAGGTTGGACCACTAAATCGTGGACAGGCGTATTAGGCAACCCGTCAACAAAGGCATGATAGTTTTTTCCATGGTCAATCGAAGCATAAATCCCGTGATCCGTTCCCACATAGATGATCTGGTCGTTGGTAGGATCATCTTTGATCACATTTACAGGCTCTTCAGGGAGATTCCCTGAAATACTATTCCAGGTAGCTCCATAATCATTACTTACGTAAACCATTGCCTGAAAATTGTCCCATCGATATCCGTTAAGAGAAACATAGACTCTTCCTTCCACATGAGCTGATGCTGTAACTGAACTAACCCAGAAGTTCGGTGGCAATGTGCCGCTAACATTTTTCCAAGTTGCGCCGGCGTCCTCCGTCAAATGAATGAGCCCGTCATCACTGCCCACATAAATTAATCCAAATCGAATAGGAGATTCAGAAATGGCAGTTAATGTGCCGTAACTAACATCTCCCTTCTTTCCTCCAGCTGTAAGATCCGCAGAGAGCGTTTCAAAATTTTCTCCTTGATTCATGGATCGGTGAAACCGATTGCTCCCAAAATAGATGATGTCTTGGTTATGCGAGGAAATAGCAATTGGTGCTTCCCAATTCCAACGAAAAGGAGCATCGCCCAAAGTATGTTTTGGAGTAATATACATTCTTTCGCCAGTCATCGTATTGATTCTGAAGTAGTTGCCAAACTGGTACCCTGTGTAGACCGTACTATTGTCACGACTATCAATTGCTACCTGCATGCCATCACCCCCCATGAGTCTCTCGTAGGGGTATCTTCCATTTTGATACCAACTTCGGGAATACTTGTAGGTGCTAGGGCCTTTCCAGACACCATTGTCCTGTAGGCCTCCATAAACATTGTATGGTTGAGCATTATCTACTGCAATTGAATAAAACTGACCTACTGACGGTGAGTTGCAATTGATCCAGTTCTGGCCACTATCATAGCTTATGTAGACGCCCCCATCATTACCCAAAATCAAATGCTTCGAATTGTCTGGATTGATCCAAAGTGCATGATGATCTACATGCACATTGTCCTCATTGATGCTTTTGAAGGTCTTGCCGCCGTCATCCGACCTGACAATGGGAACTCCCATGGTATAAATAGTTTCTGCGTTGTTTGGGTCCACTCGGACTTGCCCGAAATAATAACCATAGGAATAGATCATGCTTTCAATGTATGCGTTATGGGTTTTTTGCCATGTCAATCCACCATCGTTGGAACGATACATTTCACCTCCCTTTACAGGGGTATTGAAAAGCAGTGAGTTTTCATCTTCGGTATAGGTCACGAGGTCACTAGGGTGAATCTTCCCTTTGGAGACTTCTTCTTTGATGTCCACCGCATTGTACTTGTCGGGAAATCTATTTTCATCCAAATAGTCATTGATTTCATTATTGCTAAGTGCCAAGAATGTTCCTTTTGCCATGGCTCGCAATTGCTCTTTGTCAATGGATGTTTTTTCATCCTGCTGTTCCTTTTCTCGCCTATCTTGATTATCTAAAATTGCATATACGACGTTTGGATCTGACGGGGCAAATGAAAGTCCAATCCGACCAGTACCTTCCGTATCAGGAAAACCCGAAGCTTCGGAAATTGCTGACCAGTTTTCGCCTCCATCTTCAGATCGGTAGATGGCTGTTCCATGCCCTGCTTCAACAAAATTCCAAGCTTTGCGATCTTTTTCCCAAGCTGCAGCAAGGAGAACGTCTGGGTTATCAGAATGAATCGCGAGGTCTACAATGCCAGTTTTGTTGTCAACAAACAGTGTTTTATTCCAGCTTTTTCCTCCATCGACTGTTTTGTAGACGCCACGTTCGGGGTTCTCGGAATATAGATGTCCGAGTGCAGCCACCCAAAGTGTATTTTTCTCTGTGGGGTGAAGTATAATTCTACCTGTATGATGTGTTTCTTCTAAACCCAAATGCTCCCACGAACTTCCGTTATCAGCACTTTTGAAAATCCCATAACCGGAGTATGATGACCTGCTCGAATTATTTTCTCCGGAGCCTATGTAGATTACATTATCTCTCCAATCTACCGCGATATCTCCAATAGACATCACGATCTGGCGATCGAAGATCGGTGTGAAAGAGGTCCCATTGTTTTTGGTTTCCCACAAAGATCCAGATGCATACGCTACATAAAAGTGAGTGGGATCGTTCGGGTCGACCTCCAAGTCTACCACTCGACCACTCATGACTGTCGGACCGACATTCCTAAAATGAATATTTTTGACAATAGAATTTTTTTCAAGTAGAAGTCTTTGTTGATAGCTTTCCCATCGTTGTTCTGCAGAAGTTGCAGCGGGGTTTTGTGGGGCGTTCTTTTTTCTTTGAGAAAAGATGATTGTCGGGAGTAACAAGGCTAGGACTAATAGACTCTTCATGGATGCATTTTTAAAATACGTAAGTAAGTATAACCTTTAATGGTTGTTAAATCAACCGTAAATTATGGCTAGGATGAAAGGTACATTTTAACGGTAAAGCATTTTGAAAATGAATTGTTGCAAAGCTCGGGGTCGATTGATTGATCATTACGATTCTTGAGGAAACGGAGAATTAAAAACATGGTCACTATTTTTCATAATCCACGGTGCAGGAAAAGCAGAGAAACATTGGCAATCCTGCATGGAAAAGGCAAGCAAATTCACATTCGAGAGTATTTGAAAGAACCTCCATCCAGAGAAGAATTACAGGAAGTCATTTCGCTGCTCGGAGTACGACCATTTGGGATTGTAAGAAAGAATGAAGCGGAGTATAAAGACAATTTTAAAGGTAAAGACTTGACGGATGAACAATGGCTTGATGCCTTAATTACATACCCAAAATTAATTGAACGCCCTATCGTGATTTATGAAAAACGAGCTGTCATTGGCAGACCACCAGAAAATGTAAATGAGATCTTATGAAAGCAGCAATAGTAAATTCACTCACTGGACCGGAAGATTTATCTATCGGTGATCTGGAGATTGAAGAGCCAGGTCCCGGGAGGCTGTTGATCGAAGTCAAGTACGCCGGCGTTAATTTCCCTGATATCCTTATCACACAAGGGAAGTACCAGTTTCAACCTGATCTTCCTTTTGCCCCAGGAGGTGAAGTTGCTGGCGTAATCAAAGAAGTAGGACCCGATGTGACTGACTTTAAACCGGGAGACCGAGTGGTTGCTGGAACAACTTGGGGAGGTTTCGCTGAAGAAGCTCTTGGATTTGATTTCAATACTCACCATCTACCTGATGAAATTTCCTTTGAGGATGCAGCAGCCATCTTGATGACGCACGGGACAGTGATTCATGCCCTTCGGGATCGAGCAGCTTTAATGAAAGAGGAGACGCTGGTAGTGCTTGGGGCATCCGGGGGCGTAGGGACTGCAGCAATCCAACTAGGTAAGATCATTGGTGCCCGGGTGATTGCTTTGACTTCCAGTGAGGAGAAGGTGAATTATTGCCTTTCAGCGGGAGCAAACGAAGCGCACACCTATACTGCGGACAATCTAAAGCTCCTGCTCAAAGAAATAACTGGAGGAAAAGGAGCGGATGTTATTTTCGACCCCATCGGTAGTGAGTACGCTGAACAAGCATTTCGTGGTATAGCACCTCAAGGAAGGTATTTAGTAATTGGATTTGCGGCAGGGAAAGTTCCATCTATCCCGTTAAACTTACCTTTACTAAAATCAGCCTCAATTGTTGGTGCTTTTTGGGGCTCTTTTTTTAGGCACTTTCCTAATGAAAATCGCAGGAATATTTCGCAGTTATTTGACTGGATAAAGCAGGGAGAACTCAGACCTATTGTCGATCAAGTATTTCCCTTAGAGCAGACTTCGAAAGGAATTCAGAAGCTTCAAAAGCGAAATGTAAAGGGGAAAGTACTCATTAAAGTTTAATCCAGTTCTGCTAAAAGTCCAGTGAGGTTTAGGGGTTTGGTGTACATATCTAAAGAACCATCTGAATTAAGTGGCCACTCTTCCCTGCGACGATCCCAATAGAGTTCCACACCATTGGAATCTGGATCATTTAGATAAAGGGCTTCAGATACTCCATGATCAGATGCGCCGGAAAGGGGATAATTCTGATCTCTTAACCGTTTGAATATGATCGCAAGGTCTTTACGAGTGGGAAGTAGAATTGCAGTATGAAACAATCCAGTAGTATGATTCGGAGGAGGATTTCCATTTTTACTCATCCAGGTGTTGAGTCCAATGTGATGATGGTATCCGCCTGCCGAAACGAATGCCGCATCCTGCCCATAGGTGGCCATCAATTCGAAGCCCAGCAGACCACAATAAAAGTCCAATGAACGTTCCAGATCAGCTACTTTTAAGTGTACATGACCAATGCTAGTCCCTGATGGAATTTTAAACAATTCATCCATGGGGAATTGTACGTACATACATTGTATGTTGTTACATATATTTTCTTAAAAGCAGGGAACTATCTCCATAACTCAAAAATTGATAACCATTCTTTAGCGCTTCTTGATAAACATATCTCCAATCCTTACCGATGAATGCTGCCACAAGTAGAATCAAAGTCGAACCTGGCATGTGATAATTTGTGATCAATCCGTCACATAGTTTGAAATCATATCCGGGATATAAGAAGATTTCGGTATGCCCTCCTAGCTTATCAATTTTATGCTTATGCATATGATTTAGAATAGCTTCTAAGGATTCCCTTCTTGGCACTGGTGCCAAGCTGTAGGGATCGCTTTTACTTATCATGAATTCCTCTATTCCCTGACGGAGCTTTGTTCCATACCAATACAAGCTTTCCAGTGTTCTCATGGAAGTGGTACCCACTGCAATTGTGGAAGTCGCGTGCAGTAGATTTTCAATATTTTTTCTAGAAATCCATATCTGCTCATTATGCATTGGGTGATCTTCCACTCTGCTTACTTTGATTGGCTGAAATGTGCCTGCCGATACATGCAGAGTTAGATAATCAACGAGGATTTCCTTGGAGCTTAAATCACCGAGGATCTCCTTGGTGAAATGGAGACCTGCGGTCGGGGCTGCTACCGCTCCTTTCATTTTTGAATAGACAGTTTGATATCGCTCCTGATCCTCCTTTTCCACCTCTCTTTTTAGATAGGGTGGTAGGGGGATTTTGCCAATCGCCACCAGTAGGTCAGAAAAAGAGACCCCACTTTCCCATATGAACCTTACTTCATCTTGACTAGTTCGAGTTGCCACTACCTGAAGTTCAGGGATGGATAGGTTACTTCCAATTTTCCATTTTTTGGCATTGCCAATTAAGCATTTCCATGAACAAGTCCTGGATTCGTTCATCACTTCTTCGTGCACACTGGAGGGCATCAATGGTTCGAGAAGAAAGACCTCTATTCTTGCTCCTGTTTCTTTGCGGAGTATTACCCTTGCTGGAATAACCTGAGTGTCATTGAAAAATAGAGACGACCTTTTTGGAATTAAGCCGGCCAAAGATCTAAAAGAGTGGTGCGAGACGGAGCCTTGATTGTAAAACAATAGTTTTGATTCACCTCTCTTGATGGGGGGGTGTTTTGCGATTCGATCTTCCGGAAGATCATAGATAAATTCATCTAATTTTATGTCCATGCTCAAACTCGAATTTAATTCCTATGTTCTTGATTTTAATTTTCAGGCTCGTACTAGCAGAGGACAAATATCCGAACGAAAAGTTTGGTTCATACAAATATTTGATGAGTTAGGTCGCTCAGGATATGGAGAAATTGCCCCAATAGATCGTTTGAGTCCGGAGGAGCTTTCCGAAGTACCTCTGCTGCTAGAAAAGATCTCTAGCGGGTTTAGGAAATATGAACTTCCGATAAATGATGATACTGTTTTTTCATTGGTTCAAGAGTTGGTGCCTGTCCAATTTCCGAGTGTGAGGTTCGGATTTGAAATGGCCTTCCTTGATCTGATAAATGGAGGAGAAAAGAAAATTTTCTCTAAAGGACTTGGGAGTGTTTCCATTCCAATCAATGGTTTAGTATGGATGGGAGACGTTGATTTTATGCAAAATCAAATCAAAGAAAAACTTGAGCAGGGTTTTCGTTGCCTGAAGCTTAAGGTAGGTGCCCTTGATTTTAAAACCGAACTCGATATAATAAAAAGCCTCAGAAGAGTATCGGATGATCTGGTGATCAGGCTGGATGCTAACGGAGGTTTTCAGACAAATGAGGTTCTAAGCAAGTTGAAACAGTTGGCTCCTTACAATATTCACTCAATTGAACAGCCAATTTTGCCAATGCAACCTGAGGCAATGGAGCTGTTATGTAAAAAGAGTGAAATACCAATTGCACTTGATGAGGAGTTAATCCACATTTTTTCTTCCGAAGAGAAGATGGAGTTATTGCAAGAACTCAAGCCCCAGTTTATAGTCTTAAAGCCGACATTGCACGGAGGTTTCAGTGGGGTCAAAGAGTGGATTGATTTAGCAGAAATGCACGGGATCCATTGGTGGATTACTTCATATTTGGAGTCCAATATCGGTCTCAATGCAATTGCTCAATTTACCAGCCAATACGAGAATGAGGAGTTTCATGGGCTTGGTACCGGCAATTTGTATTCAAATAATATTACATCTCCCATAATGATCAAGGAGGGAAAGCTGGTTTATGCCTCTTCAAATGTTTGGGGAGAGATTGAAACCAAATAGCTGATTCTATTGAATTATTGAGTAGTTCCCGAGTGACTCCTCCTCATCATATAGTTCTCTGGTCTGCACTTGTAATTCTTGATACTTATCCAGATTATCATGAACAAATTTCTCATAGTCCTCCTCGGACATCCACTTATCCAATACGATGTAACTGCTTCCGTCAGAACCTTTCATTAAATCCTGACCGAGAAAATCGTCACAAGGTTCAAAAAACTTAAACCAGGTACCGTTCCTTCCATAGACCTCTTCAAACTTTGATTGGTCGGCAGAAACAGTGTATTTCCAGGCTTTGCAATACATATGTAAAGACTTTTGTTTTCTTTAAATATAGTATTTTCCTTGGAGTAAGTCCCAAACTTGCCATATCCCAATTTTATTTACTACTATGATTGTTGTTCTAACTATATTAGAAGAATGGAATTAGGCCCATTGGTAAAAATTATCAGTCATGATTTAAGAGGTCCCCTTGGCAACATGAAAAATGTTGCAGACTTATTCAAAATGAATGAGATTCAGGTAGACCAGGCAAAAATGTTCATGCAGCATATTGAATTGGGTATAAACCGTTCTTTGAAATTGCTTGATGATCTGATTGAATGGAGTCATGCATCTGACGAGAATAAGAAGGTAACAAAAGAAGTATTAGATATCAATGAGGTAATACGGGAAGCCTTGGATGTTGTACAACCAAAAATTGACGAAAAAGAGCAAACACTTAAATTTAAGGTCGAGGAGCTCCCGCGGGTTTACGCTGATAAAAGTGCGTTAAAGATGATCATCAAAAATCTCGTGACAAACGCAGTGAGCTTCACGGAGAATAAAGGTGAAATAGAAATTAAGGTGAATCCCAAGGGGTGGTATTTGCAGGTAAGTATCGAGGATAGTGGTATTGGTATTCCGGAAAAAATGCACGGGTCGATTTTCTCCATGGGAAAGGACAATAGAAGGCTTGGGACTAATGAGGAGAAAGGGACGGGAATCGGATTATTTATGTGCAAAGATCTGGTCTCAAGGAATGGAGGAATGATATGGATTGAACATACTGAGGAGGGTCAAGGCACCAACATAATGTTTTCGATCAAGAAGGCACCAAAGTCAAAACTTGAGGAGCAAAGCACTGACTAAAACCTTATCTTAGCGCTCTGATTATGGAAAGCATTTCACGAGAGGAAAGAGCCGCCAGGCGAGCTGCCAGACGCGCTGAAAGAGAAGCTAATAGATCAAAAAAGGAATTTACGATCCTTTATGTGGATGATGAGATGCCAAATTTGCGTGGCTTTAAATCCACCTTCAGGAGATTGTATAATGTAAAGACTGCACTTGGTCCAAGTGAGGCTTTTCAAATGGTACTTAATGAAAAAATAGACTTGATCGTATCCGATCATCGGATGCCTCATATGAGTGGGGTCCAATTATTGAAAAAGGTACATGCCTATAATCCAAAGATTAAACGGATGATCTTGAGTGGATTTATCAAAAAAGATGACTTACTACAGACCATCGGGGATTTTGGTATTCATGAGTTCGTAACTAAACCCTGGGATTTTGAAAACTTGAATGCCACTTTTCAGCGAATTCTTACCACTGACGCTGATGTTAAGGATTTTAGCAAGCTTGGCTAAAGCCAAACAATTTCTAAGTTATCTGGTAATTGAAAGTGCTAACCACTCAAATAATCCTTATAACTTTTGAGTGATTCTACCGTAACATTCACATTGAAAACCAACCCATGAAGAAAATACTGTTAATTGGAGTGTTTCTTACTACTCCATTTATACATCAACTCTACGCTCAAGCCCCACTCTATCAACCAGGGGAAATACTCCAACGTCTGCATAAGCTAAATGTACTCGGCACTGTGCTTTATGTAGCAGCGCATCCCGATGATGAGAATACGCGAATGATCACGTACTACGCCAATGAAAAATTGATGCGGACTGGTTATTTGGCAGCAACTCGCGGAGATGGGGGGCAAAACCTGATTGGACCCGAAATTCGGGAGGAGCTGGGGGTTATTCGAACACAAGAGCTTTTGGCGGCCAGAAGAACTGATGGTGGTCGGCAATTCTTTTCAAGAGCCAATGATTTCGGGTATTCTAAAAATCCTGAAGAAACGTTTACCATTTGGGATCGGGAGGAAGTACTTGCAGATTTTGTGTGGGTGTTCCGCCAATTTAGACCTGATATTATCATTACCCGGTTCAATAGTGAGGGAATCAATCACGGACACCACACTGCAAGTGCCATCCTTGCGAAGGAAGCATTTAGGCTTTCGGGAGATCCAAGTGTATTTCCTGAGCAGCTCGCATATGTTGATGCCTGGGAACCAAAGAAAATCTTTTGGAATACCGGCTGGTGGTGGTTCAGGACTGGCTCAGATACTACTGGCCTGACCAACATCAACATGGGTTCGTACAATTCCCTTCTGGGTGCCTCTTATGGAGAAATTGCTGCTCGGAGTAGAAGTATGCATAAAAGCCAGGGCTTCGGATCTTCAGGTTCAAGGGGAAACCAAGTAGAGTACTTAAAACAATGGGGAGGAGAAGAAGGCCCTACGCCATTTGCTGGCATTGATACTTCGTGGGACAGGGTTAAAGGTTCGAAGGAAGTGGCTTTTTTTGTAAACAAAGCAATTGAGGAATACGATCCGATACAGCCCTGGGGAATTGTTGAGCCGCTTGTTTTGGCTCGCCAAGCTTTAGATGATTTAGAAGACGATTTTTGGAGAGAAATAAAGAGAGGTGAAATAGATGATCTAATTTCTTCTGTCACCGGCTTGTATCTTTCGTTAAGCGCTGATTCAGACTTTTATACACCAGGAGATTCGATCTTAATAAAGTTAGAAGCTGTGAATAGGAGTCCTGTAAAGATGTCAGTAGATCAAATTGAATTTAAGAATTGGATGAATCCAATTGAATTGAAGTCCGACCTTTTGTTGAATAGGCCGTTGATTACAGATCTTAATTTTATGGTTCCTTTTGGCCTTGGGAACACCACTCCTTATTGGTTGAAATCCGAGGCAAGTCTGGGAATGTATACGGTATCCGAACAGGAAATAAGGGGTGTGCCAGAGAACGAGCCTCCTTTTGCAGGTAAAGTAAGATTGAATGTGGGTGGAGAGATCATCGAACTTGAGATACCTGTGAATTTTAGAAGGACTGACCCAGTGAAGGGAGAAGTTGTTACTCCAGTATCCGTAGGCCCACCAGTTATGATGAACGTAAACGCCTCTGTTTTGGTCTTTGCGAATAATGAGCCAAAACCTGTCGAGGTCAGGCTTATTGCGGGAAAATCAGAGACTGCCGGAGAACTTACATTAGAACTTCCGAAAGGATGGGATTGCAATCCGGACGTTGCTTCCTTTGAGTTACAGAGAAAAGGAGAAGAAAAGGTTTTTGTTTTCAATGTCTCTCCTCCCAAAGGATCCTCTGTCGGCATTCTCAATGCAAAGGCTATTGTAAATGATGAAACTTACAGTAAAGGAAAAACTGTCATAGAATATGATCATATTCCCACCCAAATTGTCTACCCTGATGCAGAAGTAAAAGTTGTGCGATTAGACCTCAACAAGAAAGGGAATAGGATAGGTTACATTGTAGGAGCTGGAGATGCGATCCCACAAAATTTAGAACAAATCGGATATAAAGTAGACTTACTTTCAAAAGATGAGGTTGAAGCTACCAACTTGTCTAAGTACGATGCAGTAATACTTGGAGTTCGAGCCTTTAATACCGTCAGCTGGCTATCCTACAAGAATGAGGAACTCTTTAAGTACACCAGGAATGGGGGTACCGTGGTAGTTCAATATAATACAAATAGAAGGATGGTAACCCAGAAGGTTGCTCCTTTCGACCTCAAAATCTCCCGGGATCGAGTAACAGTTGAACAGGCGCCGATCGAATTTTTGAATCCTGACCACGAAGTACTAAAAGGACCAAATAAGATTACTCTAGAAGACTTCCAAGGCTGGGTTCAGGAAAGAGGGCTGTATTTCCCTAACGAGTGGTCTGAAGAGTTCATACCAATTCTAAGTAGTAAGGATCCTGGTGAAAGTCCCAAAAATGGAGGACTTCTAATCGCAAAATATGGAGAGGGTTATTATGTATATTCAGGGTATAGCTGGTTTAGGGAATTGCCTGCTGGTGTTCCTGGGGCGTACAGAATTTTTGTCAATTTAATTTCTTTAGGACAATGACCGAACTCATCTCAGAAAAGAATATCAACAAGCCACCTCTTTTTAAGCGATGGAGAAACCTCTATATTTTTGTAGTGTGCTGGCTAGCTTTTCTTATTATCATTTTTGACTTTTTTAGCAAAGCATATTAGTTGATGAACACCCTTGATCTGGTTGTACTCTTTGGTACATTAATATTCATCGTTGCCTATGGAGTTTATAAAACCAGGGGACAAAAGGATATAGAAGGCTATTTGCTTGGAAGTCATTCGATGAAATGGGGGACCATAGGACTATCAGTCATGGCTACTCAGGCGAGTGCAATTACATTTATTTCTACTCCCGGGCAAGCTTATGAGAGCGGCATGGGATTTGTTCAAAACTATTTTGGATTACCTCTTGCCCTAATCGTAGTTTCGGTCGTCTTTATACCAATCTTCTACCGACTCAATGTATTCACCGCCTATGAGTTTCTTGAGAAACGATTTGATTTAAAAACTAGGTATTTAGGTGCTGCCATTTTTTTGATACAACGTGGACTTGCGGCAGGGATTACAATTTACGCACCTGCGATAATTATCTCATCAATTCTAAACTGGAACCTTACCTTCACAATACTGGGTACTGGCATACTTGTTATCATTTATACTGTTTCGGGAGGTACAAAAGCCGTCTCCATTACGCAAAAGCAACAGATGGCTGTCATTATGGGAGGTATGTTTGCTGCATTTTTTGTAATAGTTTCCTACATAAATGACCATACTTCCTTCAGAGGAGCCATGGAAATTGCGGGTAGTCTTGGAAAACTAAAAGCAGTCAATTTTAGTACTGATGCAGGAGAACGATATACCATTTGGTCGGGGCTGGCTGGAGGCTTTTTCTTACAGCTTTCCTACTTCGGCACTGATCAATCTCAAGTCCAGCGGTATCTGGGAGGTTCCAGTGCTGCCGAAAGTAGAATGGGTCTTATGTTTAATGCCATTTTGAAAATACCCATGCAGTTTTTCATCCTATTCACTGGGGTGATGGTTTACGTCTTCTATGTTTTTTACAATCCGCCATTGCACTTTAAGGAAACATCCGTAGATCTTGTCAAGAACTCTGAGTATGCCCAAGAATACCAATCGATCGACCTAAAGTATCAGGCTGCTTTAGATGAACGAAAAACTGCGGCAACTAACTTTTCACGAGAGGGAATAACTGAGCAGGAGCAGGCAGCCTATCTCCAATCATTTAAAGCCGCGGATGCCAATGTCCTTGCACTTAGAAATCAAGCCAAAAGTGTAATTACTAAGGCTGATGACAGTTTGGAGACGAAGGACTCCGATTATGTATTTTTGACATTCATCATAACCTATCTTCCGCACGGATTGATTGGACTGCTCATTGCTGTCATCTTTTCTGCTGCAATGTCCTCAACTTCCTCAGAACTCAATGCATTGGCCTCAACCACCTCGGTAGACTTTTACAAACGAGCCATTAAGAAAGACGGCTCTGATTATCACTACCTGACTACCTCTAAGTTAATGACACTGGGCTGGGGTGTCTTGGCCATACTATTTGCAATACTTGCTGATAACTCCGAAAACCTCATTGAGGCAGTTAATATTGTCGGGTCAATTTTTTATGGAACTGTGTTAGGAATCTTCCTGGTTGCATTTTTTTTGAAGTGGATAAAAGGCTCGGCGGTGTTTATAGCTGCAATAATTGCTCAAACAGGAGTCATACTAGTGCATGTAATGACTGAGCTGGACTATTTCACACTTAGCTACCTTTGGTACAATCTGGTTGGTTGCGGAGGTACGATCATTCTAAGTGTTCTTCTGCAAGGGATAATTAAAACAAAAAAAGCGTAGGCACGCACCTACGCTTTTTTTTCGACTTTGGTAGTCTACTTTAACGAATTAATTAAATCCTCATTTCTTTTGATATAACCAAAGTCCCCATTTGGGAAATTCTTAGCTTTCTCTAAAGAGTCTTTAGCAGTAGCGATTGCTTCTTTTTTCTTGCCAAGCTTAGCTAGAATTTGTGCTTTTGTATGAACGTTCCAGAATTGACCTGAATTTTCACCGACCGCCAGATATAAGTTCATCCACTCCAATGCCTGCTCCAGGTTTTCGCCTGCATTCATATAGTAAGTTGCTGCAGCTACATAATTTCCAGGGTTCACTTGTGTTTTGGCTGCGATGTCTTTCATCACTACTTCATGGTACGCAACTTCGACTGGGACATTGAACATAACATTTTCCCAAGAAAACTGGATGTCTGCTTTTGTATTGTCATCACTAATGTTGGCAATCTGAAAAGTCATTCGTTCTACTAAGCCTCCTGTAGCCATGGGCTGTACCGATACCTTTGCTGCTACATTTTCTTCTTTATAGTTGTTCATATTACCTCCAATCTTCTCTGTAATCAACATGACGTCCCATGAGTCGGCACCAGGCTTAGAGACGATCTGGTACTCTCCAGCTTTTACATCGGTTCCACCAATTTTGGCGTCCGTGCTAAGAGTGATGATGGTTCCACCATTTGCTCCAGTTCTCCAAATCTGACCATAGGGTACAAGAAAGTCGCTTCCTTCTCCAAAAATGGCTCTTCCTTTCTTACCAGGCCGGAAGTAATCAATGCTGATATCTGTCAGACCTACAGTAGAGCCGACAGATCCTGCCGGACTTGGCGCTGGGGTGTTGATTTGAGCGGTTGCTCCAAAGGCAATAAGAACGCTTAACGCAATTAAATTTGTAATTCTTTTTGAGTTCATAAGAGTTAATTATGGTTTTATGGTTTTCGAAATTAATACTTACGGAAAACTTGATAGATCGTTTTACCTAAATGAGGATGTAGTTCAGGTAGCAAGAGATTTATTAGGTAAGATCCTGGTTTCAAATATCGGAGGCATTATAACAGCTGGAAAGATTGTTGAAACTGAGGCTTACTGTGGAAGAGGTGATAAGGCATGCCATGCAAATGGTAAAAGAACACCCAGAACCGAAGTCATGTATCGTGAAGGTGGGCACGCTTACATTTATTTATGCTATGGCATCCACCATTTGGTGAATGTTGTTACCAATCGGGAGGGTCTGGCAGATGCAGTGCTTATTCGTGCCTTAGAGCCAATTGCCGGGATAGCCGATATGCAGCACAGAAGAAAAAATACTAAAGCAAAACTAGCCTCCGGTCCAGGAACGCTCGCGCAGGCCATGGGAATCCGGGTGTCAATGACTGGAATAGACTTGCTAGGTGACGTGATATGGATTACTGAAGGGGATCCTGCCAACTCATTTAAAATTTCAGAAGATAGGCGAATAGGGGTGGATTATGCGGGAGAAGATGCCTTACTTCCTTGGAGGTTTTTGATTAAGGACAATAAATATGTAAGTAGGTCAGTTTTAGGCATAAAAAAAGTCCGGAAACCACCCCGGACTTTCATCTGCTAGCTGTTTAGCTTTGTCACCAACTAACCAATAGAGAAACTTTACGAGTACAAT
>CAZQDI010000053.1:0-24290 GCA_964591785.1 uncultured Roseivirgaceae bacterium | reverse complement strand
CTATTTTAATGCCAGAAGCATGGATGTTTACATCGCGAAGATTCGAAAATATCTGGCAGATGACCCATCTCTAAAGATTTTGACGATCCATGGAGAGGGCTTTAAATTAATAGAGGTTGCCTGAAATACTCTTTTTTAATCGTTACCTTTAATAGCCGATGTTTGAACCAAATTTTTAGCAAAAAGCAATGATCTTAGTGCCTTCTATCTCTGTAATCAATGGCAAAACAGCTCGTTTGAAGCAAGGAGATTTTTCAAAAGAAACCACCTACTCAGAATCTCCACTAGACATCGCCAAACAGTTTGAAGATCATGGAATCACAAGGATCCACCTGATTGATCTTGATGGTGCACGAAGGGGACGAACTGTGAATTTTGATTTCTTGCATGTAATCTCTGCCTATACCGACCTGACCATCAACTTTGCAGGTGGAATGCATACAGACGGAGATGTCCTCAAAGCTTTCGAGTATGGTGCTGAGAGTATTACCGCGGCATCTGTCGCAGTTTCAAATAAAGAGTTGTTCTCAAATTGGTTAATGTCCTACGGCCGCAATAAGGTGGCACTGGCTGCGGACAGTTTAGACGGAATGATCCGAATAAAAGGTTGGCAGAAAGCTACCAGCATGGATTTATTTGAGCATATTGCCTATTTCTATGAGCGGGGTTTAAAATACCTAAAAACCACTGATATCTCTAGAGACGGAGCCTTGGCTGGGCCCTCATTTGATCTGTACAAGAATTTGGTTAAAGAGTTTCCCAACCTCTTCATTTTTGCTAGTGGTGGTGTGAGAAACATCGAGGACATTAAAAGGCTGAGAGATCAGGGCCTCTACGGAGTTATTTTCGGCAAAGCTTTTTATGAAGGAAACATTAGCCTAGGGGATCTTGATGAGTTCCAGTCTGTAGGTGCCTAGAGTGCTTCTTCGTGATCGTACTTAAACTTGTACAGAAAGTGGAATATGAAGTTGTACTTGCTCACGGAGTCGTCTTCTAGCGAATCCTGATCCATCTGCTCTTCAATTTCTGCTGGGATATTGGTAAGGTCTTGATCAAGCTTCTCTTGCTGGTCTCCCTGCTTCCCTGTCTGCTGCTGGAATGCCAGCTTATCCACCTTATTTTCCGACTTCTCACCGTTCGTTTCCGTGGTGTTCGCAAAACCAATCTGTACCAGTAGCAACAGAAAAGTAGAAGTCAATATTTTAGCGACAAACTTCAAAGTTTTTCTAGAATATTACAAAGTAACGAAATCGTTGCAATAAAGTTCAGGTTTTCACAAAACTTAACCTTGTTGAAATAGCTCAGGTTTTGTCAATACCGCAACAATACCGATGAGCAAACCCAGTACCAGTGCCACCAGCAGGAATAATAGCATGGATACTAGATAGCTACCCACGGATTTCAGAAGTGAGATGATAAAATTATCCTTCTCATATGTCTTCATCAGGCCGAATCCATAGTACGTTATTGAAGCCAATGTAAGAAGTATACTAAAAAGGTGACCAGTTAGCGCAAAAATCCCCAAACCTGCAATGGTTAGCCAGATACCCTGACTAGTAAGGTAAGTGGAAATAACAAGCCTCTCTATGTAGTTAAGACCACTCTTTCTATAAAAAACCCACAGAGCAACACTCCAAAATGGGATGAGAATTGTTGCGAAAAATCTAAAATTTTTAGCAATGAACTCATTGGTCTTTTTTTGAAATTCCAACTGCCTTTCGGAGGTTTCCTGTTCATACATACCTTCAAAAGTGGATTGGTTTTCTCTAAGAAAGTCCTTAACCTCCAGCCCAAAAACATCAAATGAGATGATGAGCAATGCAGTCATAACCACCAAGAAACCTAACGGCCCCATATATTTGGTACGGTTTCCTTTCAAATAGGAGTTGACTACCTTGCCAGGGTTGATCGTCATACCGACAATAGTTCGACCGAACTGAGTATCGAAGCCGATCCATTTGGAGAGAAATTCATTTATGATTCCTTTGAAACTAACTCGCTTTACCTCCAATTTCTGCCCGCATTGGGGGCAATATGGGGAGTCAGATTCGTAGCCACAGTTTACACATTCTTTCATGTAGGTTTTGATTATTGTTTACGGTACGTAGCCAAACTAGAAATCAACTTTATTGGTTGTATCTTAAATATTGTGAATTATGTCTGTTATTAAAAATATATTTCAGTTGGGTTTTCCTTGGAAGACACAAGACCCATTTCTTTTTTGTGTTTATCATCGGGACCTTTTTCCTCAAGGTAATGAGCAGTTGGGACCAACAAAGGGCTTATTGGAGGGGAGGATGATTGGGCAAGATTTCACGTTGAAAGACGGATGGAGGATGTATCACGGAAAGACCGTGCCCGGTTTTCCGCAACATCCGCATCGTGGCTTTGAAACAATTACTGTCGTTCCTGAAGGTCTTGTTGATCATTCGGACAGCATGGGAGCAACAGGTAGGTTTGGCCATGGCGATGTCCAATGGATGACTGCCGGGAAAGGAGTTTTGCATTCTGAAATGTTTCCGCTGATCAACCAAGATACTGACAACCCTCTGCTGCTATTCCAAATCTGGCTCAATCTTCCGAAAAAAAGTAAGTTCGTCGAACCGCATTACAAAATGCTTTGGGCAGAAGATATTCCAACCTATGAATCAGGATCCGCTGAAATTAGAATAATTGCCGGTGATTTTGATGGAAAAAGAGCGTTAACGCCAACACCTGATAGTTGGGCTTCAGACAGAGAAAATCAAGTAGCGGTATGGCTGATCAAGCTGGATGAAAATGCCCATCTGCAACTGCCTGTGGCCGACAAATCGACTAATCGGTCGATCTATTTTTACTCGGGAGATCAAGTGATGATTGGTGATCATGAGCTGATGGTAGACCATGGAGCAGATCTTGATGCAGCAACAAATTGCACTATACAAAATGTAGGTAAGAAGGCACACTTGCTTTTATTGCAAGGAAAACCGATCAACGAGCCCGTAGTGCAACAAGGTCCATTTGTTATGAATTCGCAGCAGGAAATCTATCAGGCGATCCAAGACTATCAGAGAACTCAGTTTGGAGGTTGGCCCTGGCCAAAAGATGAGTTTGTTCATGATCGTAGCAAAGGAAGGTTCGCACTTCATTCTGATGGCTCGGAAGAAGTGAGAAATTCTTGAGGCAACAAAAAACCCTGATCAGAAGATCAGGGTTTTGAAACTCAATTGATGAAATGCAATTAAGGGATGGTTACGTCACCTATGTCATTCCAGTTTATTTCTTCCCAGTCAAAACTTGCTGATCCTCCACCTTCGATCAGCTCATCTAGATCGATATTAAGTGTAAATACGTCTCCAACTTCCATCTCTAGGTTGGGGTCGATATCGAATTGGAAATTGACATTGAGATTGTTGGGGTATTCGTAGAACCAGAGATTGATGGAAGTGATATCCCGTGGAAGAAAATAATAGGATTCTTGCTTCCAGTAGTGATCTCTCCATAAATACAAAGAACTGTAATCATATTCAGTTGGTAGGAAGCTCTCCAAATCAAATGAATAATAGCTGGTGTTGTTAGACTCAAGATGTAGTTCAAGGCTCCATTCCTCTTTCGTAGTGGTAATATTTAAATCCATTCTCGCGGAAATATTCTGCATATCCAAGAGCACCAATGCATCAGTATCTTGCGTGACTTCAGCAGAAGATTTTCCAACAAAAATAGGATTATCAGAGACCTGATATGACTCAATAAACGGAGCACTTGAATCATCGTTCCCACTGTCGTAATGGTAGTTATAATAGCTTATGTAGGCAGTTGAGGCGAGAACAGTGTATTCACCATCAGGAAGAGGAGGAATGTATAACGTATCTGGTAATGTATTCTCAAACAGATAATCATCTCCCGCATGATCAGCACTGTCATAGTAGTATTCATTGTAGGCATTCTGATTGTAGTGATACTGCTCGTAGACGATATCATTATCCTCGTCCAGAACAAGAATCTGAATCAGATTAACATCTTCAGGGATACTACTCTCAGCACGTCCATTCGCGCTTGAAAAAGTATATGAGATTGATTCATTAATGCCTGTGATCAAAATACTGCTTTCAGTATTTTCCAGGCCTTCTTTTATCCCCTCATCCGAGGAACAGCCATAAAAGAAGAAAGCTGCAGCTAGTAAGATTAGCAGTGAATTTTTCATAGTAGTGATTTCTAATATATGCAGTGTAAAAATAATCAATCCTGGAGCTTTGAAGATAGGTATGAAAGCCATTTAATCATCACATTACAGTCATTGATCGTAATTATGAATTTATCTTTAGATGTATGAAACGCAGAAACTTTCTTACCAAATCTGCCGCAGCAGTTGCGGGTACTTCATCGTTGGTGTCTTGTGTTAAGAGCGAGGAGTCTGTCAAAGGGCCTTACATAAACTTCAATAACACGTATCGATGGAAAATGACAACGACATGGCCGCCAAATTTTCCAGTGGTTGGAGAAGGGTGTAAACTACTGGCTGATTGGGTGAAAAAGATGTCTGGAGGAAGAATGGAGATAACCGTTTATGGCGGGGGTGAGTTGATTCCTGCTTTAGAAGGATTTGATGCGGTTAGTAATGGTGCCGTCGAAATGAATCACGGTGCAGCTTACTATTGGTCCGGTAAATCACCTGCGGCACAATTCTTTGCGGCAGTGCCTTTTGGAATGAACGCTCAGCAAATGGGCGCATGGATTATTTCGGGCGGGGGTATGAAGCTTTGGGAAGAACTTTACAATCCATTCAATATTAAACCTATTCTTTGTGGAAATACAGGAGTTCAAATGGCCGGCTGGTTTAAGAAAAAGATCAACAGCATTGAGGACTTACAAGGATTAAAGATGAGAATTCCGGGTCTCGGTGCTAAGGTTTTGGAAAAAGCAGGTGGTACACCAATGTTGGTATCTGGCGGTGAGATTTATACTAATTTAGAGCGAGGTGTGATTGACGCTACTGAGTGGATTGGTCCGTTTCATGATTACCTGATGGGATTCCACGAAGTGGCAAAATACTACTACTATCCGGGATGGCATGAGCCAGGGCCTGCACTGGAAATGTTGGTCAACAAGCCTAAATTTGAAGCGCTGCCTTCGGACTTACAGGAAATAATAAGCACAGCATGCTATCGAACCAATCGCTGGATGGGTGCTGAATTCGATGCTAAGAACGGGTCTTATCTTCAAAAAATCATACATGAAACAGATGTTGAGGTGGGTCAATTCCCAGTTGACGTGCTTCAAAGACTAAAAGAGTTCACGGTCGAGACATTGGAAGAGCTTGCAGAAAAGGACGCTCCTAGCAAAAAAGTCTACGAGGCTTTCAGGAAGTTTAAGGACGAAGTGGGAGTATGGATGAATGTTAGCGAGCGAGTTTTTTATGATCAGATTATGTAACTAATAAATTCTAAGTCAAATTCGCAATTCAAATAATTTGGGGTATGGCAAGAAAGAAATTTGAAACCATTGCAGTACGAAGTCAAGCTGAGAGATCGTCCAACAGGGAACACTCTGTTCCTGTTTATGCAACGTCAAGTTACACTTTTGAGAGTGCGGAGCATGCCAGAGCGTTGTTTCAAGATGAACAGGAGGGAACGATTTATTCTCGCTATTCAAATCCAAACAACGATGAATTTATTGAAAAGCTCGGTCAGATGGAGGGACTTCCAAAAGGGATGTCCACTTCCAGTGGTATGGGAGCTGTTTTTGCTAGTTTGGCGTCCTTTTTGACCCATGGAGATCACATCGTTGCTTGTAGGTCAATATTTGGGTCTACGCATCAGGTGCTGACCAAGATTTTACCCAAGTGGGGAATTAGTCATACATACGTTGACGGAAGTGCAATTGATGAATGGGAAGAAGCCATTCAACCTAATACAAGAATGTTCTTCCTTGAGACCCCTTCAAACCCTGCACTTGACCTGTTCGATCTGGAGTCAGTAGCGGCCTTAGGTAAGTCCCGGGGCCTGATCGTAAATGTCGATAATTGTTTCGCTACACCCTACTTACAGACTCCTGCGAAGTATGGCGCCGATGTTGTCACTCATTCTGCTACGAAATTCATAGATGGTCAGGGGAGAGTCCTTGGAGGAGCGATTCTGACTTCAGATGAACTTTTTCCAGACGTCAAATATTTTTGCCGACATACAGGACCGGCGATGTCTCCTTTTCATGGGTGGCTTCTTTCCAAAAGCCTGGAAACCCTGGCGGCACGAATGGACAAGCATTGCAGCAATGCGCTGAGCCTGGCCCAGGCTCTTGAAGAGGTCCGAGGGATCAACTTTGTGAAGTATCCATATCTATCTTCTCACCCGCAGCATGAGCTAGCTAAGAAGCAAATGAGTCAGGGCGGAGGGATGGTGACGATTGAACTTGCCGGAGGTTTGGAACGAGGAAAGAGATTCTTAGATGCCCTTGAGATGATCACTTTATCCGCTAACCTTGGAGATACTCGCACTATTGCCACACATCCGGCATCTACAACACACAGTAAGCTCACAGAGGAAGAACGTCAAGCAGTGGGAATCTCACCTGGAATGGTGAGGATTTCTGTTGGGCTCGAACATATTGAGGATATTATTGAAGATGTTCTACAAGCTGTCGAAAAGAGTCAGTAGCTCGGGAAAAAGAATTAAAACTGTCAAGAAGGTCAACTGAATAATCACGAAGGGAATGATGCCTTGATACAGGTGCTTTGTTTGCACTTCTTTTGGTGCTACTCCCTTTAGGTAGAACAAGGCAAATCCAAAAGGAGGGGTCAAAAATGAGGTTTGTAAATTCACTGCTAGCAGGATACCAACCCAAACAAGATCTACACCGAGACTCACGAATATTGGGGTTACAACGGGTACAATTATGAAAATGATTTCAATGAAGTCGATGAAGAAACCAGAAATGAAGACAACCAGCATGACTAGTAGCAAGAAACTCGTTATATCAAGATTTGCAGTTTGAATTAAATTAAGCAGGAACTTATCTCCTTCAAGCCCTCTAAATACGAGAGAAAATGCCGTGGCCCCCACCAAGATCATAAATACCATTGAGGTGATCATTGTGGTTTCTTTCATGACATCTTTGAGCATTTTGAGATCAAATTTTTTACTCACAATTGCAAGAATCATGGCTCCAAACGCTCCGACTCCTGCGGCTTCTGTGGGTGATGCAATACCGGCGAAAATAGATCCAAGTACGATCAGGATAAGAAGAAATGGAAATAAGAATGATTTGAGGACTTCCTTCGAAAATCCCGCCTTTCTAAATTTCCTCAATTGTTCTTCTGGCACTTTTGGTACCCGATCAGGGTAAATTTTACCATAAACTAAGATGTAGCATAGATAAATCAAGACAAGAAACAATCCAGGTATAATAGCTGCCAGAAATAAGCTACCTACG
This sequence comes from uncultured Roseivirgaceae bacterium, assembly GCA_964591785.1. Taxonomy (GTDB): domain Bacteria; phylum Bacteroidota; class Bacteroidia; order Cytophagales; family Cyclobacteriaceae; genus Ekhidna. The sequence continues at coordinate 16,883 of CAZQDI010000053.1, read as the reverse complement.
GACACATTAAGAACACTTCCTAATAGAACCAGCACCACAGAAGGAGGTATTATTTGACCGAGCGTTCCCGACGAGGCGATGACTCCCGTACTAATTCTTGGGTCGTATCCGCTTTTCAGCATGGTAGGAAGGCTGATGAGGCCCATCGTTACTACTGTTGCTCCCACAATCCCTGTGGAGGCGGCTAACATGGCTCCAACAACTACGACTGCAACGGCTAAACCTCCGCGAAGGCGTCCGAAAATCATGCTCATGGTATGAAGAAGCCCTTTCGCAATTCCCGATTTTTCAAGCATCATTCCCATAAAAATGAACAATGGAACAGCGAGTAATACGAAGTTCTGCATCGTGCCGTAAATTCGTAGAGATAGCAGGTAAAAGAAGTCTGAATCAAAAACCACCAGACCCACAAGTATGGAAAGGCCTCCGAGCGTAAATGCAACAGGGTACCCAAACAAGATGGAGAGAAATATGATTCCAAATAGGATGATAGGAAGATATTCAAGCATCTTTGATAGTTTTCAGTGATTTCATAATCAAGGACACTCCTTGCATACCCAGAAGCATAAACCCTAGTGGGATAGTAGATTTGATGAGATATCTTGCTGGCAAGCCTCCTGGCTGTGGACTTGTCTCCCGAAGTTGAAATGAGCTGTACACAAAAGAAAGCGACTCCCAAAAACCGATGGTACAAAAAGGAATGAGCAGGATTAATGTCCCAAGCAGATTGACAAGTGCTTTATTCTTGTCCGAAAACTTATTGTAAAAGATATCCACTCTTACATGCCTGTCTTCTTGCAGCGTCCAGGATGCTCCCACAAGAAAAATAACAGCGAAAAGGTGCCATTCTAATTCAAATGAGGCAGCTGAGGTAAGGCTAAAAACGTATCGAAGAGTAACATCAGCAACTATGATTACAACAAGGAAGAGTGTAAGCCATGAAATGGCCCTTCCAACGAAGGTATTGAAACGATCTATCCACTGCACCCAACGAAAATAGCAAAAGAAGCCAAATCATCTATCTAACTTTGTATCATGAAGGATATTCGGAGAGAGACGTTGCAAAATCTGATGGCTTGGTTTGAAGCCCATGATGAAAAGAAGTTTCGGGCAAAACAGGTCTGGGAGTGGCTCTGGGTTAAGTCAGCAAAGTCATTTGACGAAATGTCCAATCTTTCCAAGAAATTAAGAGACCGATTAAAAGAGGAATTTACGATCAATGGGATTGTCATTGACAATCATCAACTCTCGAATGATGGCACGATCAAATCTGCCTTCAGGCTACATGACAATCATCTAATAGAAGGGGTGTTGATTCCTGCGGATGATCGGATGACAGCGTGCGTCTCCTCCCAGGTGGGTTGCTCCTTGAGTTGCAAATTTTGCGCTACTGGTTACATGAAGCGCGAACGCAATTTAGATGCCGGAGAAGTGTATGATCAAGTAGTCGCAATTAAAGAACAGGCGGAGGTTCACTACGGTAAGCCACTTTCTAACATCGTATTCATGGGAATGGGTGAGCCATTGCTAAATTATAATGGGATGATGGAGGGGATCGGCCGGATCACATCTAAGGATGGCTTGAACATGTCACCGAAGAGAATTACGGTCTCCACCGCTGGAATCGAAAAGATGATTCGAAAGCTTGGGGACGATGAGGTTAAATTTAATCTTGCACTTTCACTCCATGCTGCAGATGACAAAAAGAGAGATGCCATCATGCCCATCAATGAATCCAATTCATTGGAAGCACTTGCAAAGGCACTCAACTACTTCTTCGAAAAGACCGGCAATCGAATCACATTCGAATACATTCTCTTTTATGATTTCAATGACTCGATTGAGGATGCAGAAAAGCTTTTACGATATGCAAGAAAAGTGCCTGGGGTTCGGATTAACATCATTGAATACAATCCCATTTCTGAGGCCTCCTTTACAAAAGCGGATCCCGAGACCATTGATCGATTTGCAAATCACTTGATCAAAGGGGGCATTCACACAAGTGTACGACGAAGCAGAGGAAAAGATATTGATGCGGCTTGCGGTCAGCTGGCCAATAAAAGTAAAGAGACCATCAAGAATTAGCTAAGTGCACTTTCCCTCACCTACTTTTTGCTGGCGTTGAATAGTTTTTGCTTCTCTTCTTTGGACAAACTCTCGTACCCCTTTTCAGAAATTTTATCCAGGATGGCGTCTATTTCTGATTGAGGCGTCTGTTTTGCGGTTGGATTTGTGCTTGCTTTTTTCCTTCCATTTTTTGTAGGTCGCCTATTTCCACCTCGATGTGACACTTTTATTTTGGGCTGAGGCTTAAACAAGCTCTTTACAAATGCCAGCGAGGAGATCACCCATTTTCCAATATCATTGCCAGCTTTTAGTTGGCTCATGTAGAGCCATCCCATGAGCGCTCCTCCCAGGTGGGCAAATTCGCCGCCAGGGTTGGCTATGCCTCTGGTGCCGATCAAACTCAAAAAGACTGTGATCAACGCGATGTACTTGATCTTCACAGGGCCGATGAAAATCATTACAATAGTGTAGTTTGGAAAGTAAACTGCGGCACCTACTACAGCTGCAGTGACCCCAGCACTTGCACCGACAATGGTGGCCACCTCTACAACTCCCTGAAACTGCGGTATGATGTTGTAAGCTCCAACGAAAGCAACGATTCCTCCAAGTATTCCTAATGTATAAACCGCAATCACTTTATCGCTGCTCAAAAACTCCTGAATGATTCTTCCAAACCAATAAAACCAGAGCATATTAAACAGTATATGCATAAAGCCATCATGTACAAAGCCATAAGTGATGATTGTCCAAGGCTTCAATAATAAGTTGCTAACTTCAGAGGGTAGTCCAAACCAAGGTCTTATCTGGCCGCCCAGCCCAATAATTAAAAGGATCCCGGTAAATACAAATACAATCACATTAATTAGAATGATCTGCGCGACCGCGTTATTGGGTTTATTCCAAGCGTTTTTAAAATCGTCTAATATTCCTCCGTTCATGAAAGCTTAGTAAAATCTTTTTGTATCATTTTTCCAGAACTTTAACAAAATAAATGCGATGAGCATTCCACTGAGGTGTGCCAAATGGGCCACATTATCACCTGGAATTCTGGTAAACTCAGCATACAGTTCGTACATGCCGTAGAAGAAAACCAGGTATTTGGCTTTGATTGGGATGGGAGGAAACAACAAAAACAATTCCGTATTTGGAAATAGAAAAGCAAAAGCAAATAGAATTCCAAATACCGCCCCTGAGGCTCCAATCATACTGGAATTTGTGATGACTAAATCATAAATCCTTAGCACCTCATTAACCGTCTGTGTCTCATATCCCGGATTGGCATCGTACTGATCATATAGCTCACCAAGATAGGAGATGTAGCCTGATGAAAGTCCCAGCGATTTCGCTTTGAGTACAATTTGATAGAATGTATCCGGATTAGGTTGGTCAACATATTTTTCTGCCTGCTGTTTGATCGGGTACTTCTCGACGGCATCAGCTACTCCATAAAGAAGTCCAGCGCCAATACCACACACCAGATAAAAAATCATAAACCTTCGGGACCCCCATACCATTTCTAGCATGGGTGCAAAGATCAACACCGCAATCATGTTTCCGATCAAATGCCACGTGCCGCCATGAAGCCACATGTAAGTAAAAAATTGATACGGAGCAAAGTCTTCTGAATAAATCACCCGCAAACCGAAAAACTCTGCCAGTGGGTCTATTCTTTGACCATTCGGATCGGGTTGACCAAGAACGTAACCTACAATTAATAGAAGTACGTTGATGATGAGAATATTTTTAGCAACGGGGGTAAGCCTCCTAAACACTTTTCTTTATTTACTTAACTAATTACTATTAAACAATTCACTTATTTGCTCTAAGCTAACTAAAACATACGTGGGATTCCCGTCTGGCGTATAGTTTGGTTGCTCACACGCGAAGAGCTTGTCCATTAATTGGTCCATCTCTTCTTCTTTTAGCTTGTTGCAACGATTGGTGGCGGTTCGTTTGGCTAAAGCCCGTGCAAGACTTTCCTTTTTAGGTAAGTTTAGCGTTTTCACATTTTGTTTATACTGTTCAATCAAACCTTCAAAGACTTCCTTTTCATTACATGGTGCTATTTCTGCCGGGATACCTAGTATCACCAGTCGATGTTCCCCCATTTCCTCAAACTCGAAGCCAAGCTGATTGATTTCCATTCGCAGCTCTTTTACCAAAGCCATATCGGCCATGCTCAAACTTACTTGCTCAGGAAACATGCACGATTGGGATGTCCCGGATTTCACATCAAAAGAATTTTGGTACTGCTCGAAAAGGATACGCTCCAATGCAGAGTACTTGTCCAGGACCACCATCCCGCTTTTTACCTGACGAAGCAAATAACGGTTATGAAGATGATAGGTTTGCTTTTTTTCTTCAGGCTCGTTCCGTATAAGCTGCTCATTCATAGCACTTGTGAAAACTGAATCAACCACCCGTTCCTTTTCTGCCTCTTCTAGAGTAGCGATGTCTTCATTTGAAACAGAATCATACAGCTCGTTTAACTTTTCTAATCTAGCTTGATTGCTTTCTACTGTCTTGAAGTTGCCATAGTCCCGGTCTTTTTTTGATGTCAAGTTCTGGTGTTCACGCTGGAGGTTAAGGTGCGTAAAACTAACCTCTGAAGAAAAATCCAGAGATGGGGTTACGTTAAAAGATGCCAATGCCTGCCGAACTGCAGAGTTTATGATCCCGTAGAGCATTCTGTCATCGTCGAATTTGACTTCCGTTTTTGTTGGGTGTACATTAATATCAACATGAATAGGATCTATTTCAATGAATAGTGCATAGAATGGAAAATAGTCCTCCTTAAGTAGTCCCTCAAAAGCCTTTATGACAGAATGATTGAGGTAGCCATTTTTGATGAAACGATTGTTGATAAAAAAGAACTGTTCCCCTCTCGTCTTTTTGGCAAATTCAGGTTTACCAATGTATCCTGTTACCCTGACTATATCAGTTTCTTCCGCACATGCAATAAGTTGCTTTTGATAATTTCTCCCAAAAAGCTGAACGATTCTTTTACTTAATTTCCCCGCATCCAAATTGTAGGTCTCAAGATCATTTTGTGAGAGTGAGAAATTTATTCCTGGGTTTGCTAGCGCTACCCGAGTAAACTCATCGTTGATGTGACGAAGCTCTACCGGGTTGGACTTCAAAAAGTTTCTTCTGGCGGGAACGTTGTAGAAAAGGTTTTTCACAGATATGGAGGTGCCTTGTGAAGATGCCACCGGTTCTTGTTTTTTCACCTCTGAGGCTTCAATGACCAACTGCGTGCCCAATTCATCATCTGCTCTTTTCGTCTTAAGTTCTACTTGAGCGACGGCTGCAATAGAGGCAAGTGCTTCTCCTCGAAATCCTAAGGTTTTTATTTTGAAGAGATCTTCTGAGGCTTGGATTTTTGAAGTTGCATGTCTTTCGAAACTCATGCGTGCATCCGTCAAGCTCATTCCTCTTCCATCATCAATGACTTGTATTAAGGTCTTTCCAGCTTCTTTCACGATCAGCCTAATGGTAGATGCTGAGGCGTCTACACTGTTTTCCAGCAGTTCTTTTACAGCGGATGCCGGGCGTTGAACGACTTCGCCAGCTGCAATTTGATTGGCAATGCTGTCTGGGAGTAACCGAATCAAATCACTCATCTCCTCCTGGTAAATGTTCTGAGTCGATAAAAAAGATAACCAGGCACAATAATCCACAAAAGGTAATAGAAGAAATCACCCCCAAATTGTAACCAGCCCACCACCATAAGGCCAAGTAGTGCGGCAATTCCCAACTGAAGCAAAGATGTACTGGGAGCTGCTTTGGTTTTGCGTTTGAAATTGATCTTTGATGGCTGATAGGTTCCGTGTTCCTTTCCGATCATTTCTTCCCGAATCCGTTCAGTTCGTTCTTGTATTTCCTCCTTTACTGGATCATAATATCTAGGCTTGATATGAAACTGTTGATGTTTCGGAAGTCTAAAAAGCGAAGGAAATCTCGGCATTTAGGTACAATTATTGAAGATGGTCGTAAAATGATGTTCAGTCGTCTAAAAGAACACGGACTGGATCATATTTTGTTCAAATTTATAAATGACCTCTCAAAAGTCTATGTTTTTGTATTTATTTAAGACTGGTTCAGTTCTGGCTAACCTTGGGATCAAATAAATGAGATTATTCATATATTATATTGGTATTGTTCTTTTTGTCTCAGCTAATGCAACTGAAAATGATTGGTCAACTGGAATTTGGATCAATGGAGATGATTATGAAGAAGCTTCCAATGCGATGAATCAAACCATTTATTTTCCGAACTGGGATCGGGAGATAGAGAAGCTTCGTAAAGAGGGAGATCGATTCTTAGCCATCCAACTCGACGATCGATTCGATCCTCTGCCCTTTGACCAAATCAACTTGCCCAGTCTTTCCGCTATTGCAGCAGTGGGTGTTAATGAGACTATTGAAGACTATTTATCTTTTTTAGAGCAGTTCAGTCGTACCAATGGCTTCACGTACCTGGTACTCCCGGATACTACCGGATTTACATTCTATGAGAAAGAGATACTTGAAGTTGCACATAAACAATCCCCCAATTTTTTTATTCAAAGGCACCAATTACGTCATGAAGTACCGGACTCTAAGAAAGAATATCTAGCAAGTTTATCAGTTGGGCCACATATCTTGGTGGCATCACAGCATGAAAATTTCAAGCGAATCAGAAAGTGGAGCGCTAAGTTTTTCACAGAGTCACATCGATCATTTGTCAACCTTCTTGACAGCTCGAAGCTTCGGGATTTTGAGAAAACTTGGAAGTTACCTGAAGCTCTTGCGCAGCAAATAGGTAGAAATGGAATTTTTGCTGTTGATCCTGACCACACACTGCCGATTGTCTCACCCAATGTGACCTATCTAGGAACGAATGAGAAATTGCGAGATTGGCTATCTCACTATGCCACAGTCACTTCCTACAGAACGTCCACTGCGATAACAATTGTAGATCATTTAACCAGTCAGCACACTCCGGTACAGGGCGGGGACATTCTTTTGGCAGAAAAGAAGCTTGATAGAGAAGACATAAGTCAGTTGATTTTTCCCGCAGAATTTCAAAACCGGGAAATTCTGATAGCTAAAATGCTCTTCGGGTCGGCCACTATCAAAGGAAGGGATGAATCTGCAAGGTTTGTAGCTGACGCACATTACTTAAGTTACTCACATCCTACAGTTGAAGGATTGGAGCTTGAATTTCAAAGGGAAATCGATTCAATCGGACGGGACGCGATCATGAGGTATGCAACTCCAGGCATGCAATTGGCAGTGGTCAAGAATGGAAGCGTTGTTCACCAGCAATGCTTTGGCTACTATACTTACGATAGTCTCAAGCCAGTTTCTATGGAAACCTTGTATGATTTGGCCTCTCTGACGAAAGTGATGGCGACATTGCCTGCAATTGCTCTCCTTGTAGATCGTGAGCAGATCCAGTTGGAGGATCGTATTTCCCAATACCTGCCGGAGTTTCTGGGTTCAAATAAATCTGAAATAACGATCAAACAATTGCTATCTCACAACGCAGGACTGAAATCGTATGTGCCTTTTTGGAGCATGGTAATGGGTGGAGACAGGCTGGATGCTTTTTACTACAGAACCCCGGAGGACGAGGCAAATGATGTCCGAACCTATGGTTTTGAACCCGATCCGGTAATGCTGGACACCTTGAGGACTTTCATCATAGCCTCAGACCTGATCAAAGATCCTGAGAGATATAACTACAGTGATATTGGTTTTATGATTCTTCATTTACTTGTTGAACGTGTCACTGGACTTTCTTTTGAAGACTTTTTAGTACACGAATTCTATCGACCCATGGGACTCTCGAATACCACTTTCAACCCCATCCAACGAGGTGTGGATTTAAGCCGAATTGCACCGACTGAGTTTGATCAACGATTTCGAAATGGTCTGGTTTGGGGCGAGGTACATGACAGAAATGCAGCAGTCTTCGGTGGAGTCTCGGGGCATGCGGGACTTTTCTCGAATGTTACAGATTTGGCTAAAATGATGAGTATGTATCTAAATGGAGGTGTATATGGCGGGAGAAGATTTCTTTCGCAGGAAGTTCTGAGCTTGTTTAATTCGAGACACTTTAAGGACAACAGGCGAGGCTTAGGTTGGGACAAGAAAGACAAGAAAGTAGGTGCCTCTTCAATGTACGCCAGTGATGAGAGTTTTGGACATACAGGGTTTACAGGGACAATGGTCTGGGCCGATCCTCAAAATGAATTAATTTTTGTTTTCCTATCTAATAGGATATACCCTGACGCAAGCAATAATCGAATGAGTGAATTTGAGGTTCGTAGGAATATTCACGACAGTCTTTACAAGTCCATCAATTAAGACAAGTTGAAACTTAATTGCTCTTTCGTAAGTTTAAGCAACTGAACGTATCAAGCATGAAAGTAGGAATTGTTTGCTATCCAACCTATGGTGGCAGTGGAGTAGTAGCAACCGAATTGGGGAAAGCACTCGCCAAAAAAGGTCACGAAATTCACTTCATCACTTATTCACAACCTACCAGGCTTGATTTTTTCAATCCCAATCTTTACTACCATGAGGTAAATGTAAAATCCTATCCACTTTTTCAATATGCTCCCTATGAGCTAGCATTGGCTTCCAAAATGGTAGATGTGGTATTGAATGAAAAACTAGACTTGCTTCATGTTCATTATGCGGTGCCACATGCGTCAGCAGCTTTCATGGCAAAGCAGATCTTGAAAACGAAGGGATACGAAGTTCCATTCATTACAACATTGCATGGCACCGACATCACCATAGTAGGTAAAGATGCAACCAATGAGCCGGTGGTAACTTTTTCTATCAATCAATCTGACGGAGTGACTGCCGTTTCAGAAGACTTAAAGAAGGACACCTTCGAACATTTTGAGATTGACACTGAAATCAAGGTAATACCCAACTTCATAGACTTGGAGCGATTTAAGAAGCAGCCAAAGGAGCACTTCAAAAAGGCCATTTGTCCAAATGGTGAAAAGCTTGTAATTCATACGTCAAATTTTAGGAAAGTGAAGAGAGTCGAAGATGTACTTGATGTTTTCTGCGAAGTCAAGAAGGTAGTGCCGTCAAAACTATTGTTAATTGGAGATGGACCAGAAAGAGAACGGATGGAAGATAAAGCCAAAAATATTTGCACAGAAGATATCAGGTTTCTGGGTAAACTCGATGCAGTAGAGGAGGTCCTCTCTGTAAGTGATTTATTTCTCATGCCCTCAGAAAAGGAGAGTTTTGGATTAGCAGCGCTGGAAGCTATGGCCTGCGAAGTGCCTGTCGTTTCGTCAAATGCTGGAGGGATCCCCGAGTTGAACAAAGATGGCTATTCAGGATTTGTTTGTGATGTGGGAGATGTGAAAGATATGATTAATAAATCAATAAAAATTCTGGATAATTCCAACCTGCAAAAATTTAAGGAAGGAGCCCTAAATAGGGCCAAAGAGTTCGATATAAATAATATTCTACCCCAGTATGAGGAATATTATGACAAGATTGTTGAAAATCATAAACAATCAATAACCCAAAGTTTGTAGTACTAAGATTTTTTTTGATCTAATTTTGTTTTTTTAATTCGTGAAGACGCTATGGAGTTAAAGAATAAACCTCATTCAAAAGGCACCAAGACCTTGTTCAAAAATAAGTTGATGGACAAGCTTACCCGGACACATATTGCGGTTCCGTTGATTTTGTTTTCTATTATTTCAACTGGACTATTGATATATGGATTCAACCTGGGCTACATCAATGTTGTATCTGCACCGTTGCTGTTTATTTCAGGGCTTCTGATTTTTACACTTGTTGAATACATCATGCATAGGTTCTTGTTCCACCTTCCTCCTAAAACTGAGAAGGCAGAGAAGTTTGCCTACACCATTCATGGTGTGCATCACGATTACCCCAAAGACAAGGATCGATTGGCGATGCCCATTCCGCTGAGCCTTTTGCTTTCGACTGGATTCTTTTTCTTTTACAAGTTGATAATGGGGAATCTGGTTTTTGGCTTTCTTCCCGGATTCTTAATTGGTTATGCTTCATACCTATGGGTGCATTTTATGGTTCATGCATTTCAGCCCCCAAAAAACTTCTGGAAGATTCTTTGGGTACACCACGGAATTCACCATTACAAAGAGCCAGAAAGAGCTTTTGGGGTTTCTTCGCCACTTTGGGACTTGGTTTTCCGGACGATGCCTAGAAAGTAACTGGCTATTTATTTTGATCTTTTTCTTTTTTCCGAGCTTCTTTGGCTCTGCGTGCTTCATGGGAGGCGGGCTCTAATGTGACCCTAAAAAGAAAATCACGGGTACCGTAGAATATTGACGTTACAAGTGTGGCAAAAATTGGACGTCTGCCTGGCATAGTGTTGTACTTTGAGAACAAGTTAAATATTTTTCGTTTTAAGCTAAAATTTTAAGGACGCTATCCTTGATTAGAATTTTTCTGCTTTCTCCGAGAAGTTTTGAAATCATTCATTAAAATTTTTAGTTTAATGTACAGGCATGATAGGTAATCGATTCACTGAGTTTATTCCAGAAAAAAATCCAGAGCAGACCACCTTTGATAATTTGCTGAATATTTTTCTTCAGCTATTAGTAATCACTTCTGGAGATGTGAGTGAAGCATTAAGTTGGCTCACGAACCTGGATCGTCAATACAATATTTCAAGTTCTGATTACGGGATTGGAGATTTTGTAGACGACCTAAGAAACAAGGGCTACATTGATGATAAGAATGAAAAAGGTGAATTCAAGATCACTGCGAAGAGCGAACAGCAAATAAGAAAAAGTGCGTTGGAGGAGATTTTTGGAAAATTAAAGAAATCTGGTAAAGGCAATCATCGGTCAAATTTTACGGGGAGCGGAGACGAGATCACTTCAGATTACCGGGAGTTTCAGTTTGGGGATTCATTGGAACAGATCGAGATGACCGAAAGTCTGCGTAATGCACAAATCAATCATGGGCTAGGAGACTTATACCTGACTGAGGAAGATCTTGAAATAAGAGAGAGGGAATTTAAAACTCAAACTTCCACAGTCTTAATGATTGACATCAGTCACTCAATGATACTTTACGGTGAAGATCGAATCACACCAGCCAAAAAAGTGGCAATGGCACTTGCGGAGCTGGTGAAAAGAAAATATCCTAAAGACACGCTGGATGTCATTGTTTTTGGCAATGATGCCTGGCAAATTGAAGTAAAAGACCTGCCTTATTTGAATGTGGGCCCATACCACACAAATACTGTCGCTGGTCTTGAATTGGCAATGGACTTGCTACGGAGAAGGAAAAATAGGAATAAGCAGATCTTTATGATCACAGATGGGAAGCCCACTTGTCTCAAAGAAGGACTGAAATACTACAAAAACAGCTTTGGTTTAGATCCTAAGATATTAAACAGAACGTTGAATCTAGCGGCACAATGTAGACGAATTAATGTGCCTATTACCACATTCATGATAGCATCAGACCCTTATCTACAAGAGTTTGTCAAGGAGTTTACCGAAGTAAATAATGGCAATGCGTATTATAGCAGTCTTCAGGGCCTGGGCAACCTTATTTTTGAAGACTACAGAAGAAACAGAAGAAAAAACCTTTAAGAAGAGAGCCTAGAAAGTTTTCAGCTTTCTTATAAATCAACAATACTGTATGAAGTTTAATGAATTATCGGCGGATCAGAAATTGAAGATCAGCACACTTGGAGAGCTTAAAAGTTTAGGTTATCAGACGCTATCAATTAAGGATGAGTTGAGAGAAAACCTGATTAGGGTTAAGCGGAAAGGGGAGAATATTTTTGAAGGTATTTGGGGTTATGAGGATACGGTAATTCCAGATGTTGAACGAGCTATTCTCTCCAGGCATAACATCAATTTTCTTGGCCTAAGAGGTCAGGCCAAAACAAGAATGGCACGCATGATGACTGAGTTATTGGATGAAGTCATCCCGGTTGTCAGTGGGTCTCCTTTGAACGACGATCCAATGGAACCTATCTCTAAATTTGCTCGTGACCTGGTTTCTGAGCATAGAGAAGAGACTCCGATTGCTTGGGTTCGACGCAACCAACGGTACACGGAGAAGTTGGCGACTCCGGATGTTACGATTGCAGATTTGATCGGCGACGTAGATCCAATCAAAGCAGCTAGTTTGAAACTTCCATATTCAGATGAACGAGTGATTCATTTTGGACTGGTCCCAAGGTCGCATCGTGGCATTTTTGTGATCAATGAACTACCTGATTTGCAGGCACGAATTCAGGTGGCCTTGTTCAATATTTTGCAAGAGGGCGACATTCAGATCCGAGGCTTTAAACTAAGAATGCCACTGGATATACAATTTATTTTTACAGCAAACCCAGAAGATTACACAAATCGAGGCTCAATTGTGACGCCGTTAAAAGATAGAATTGACAGCCAGATCATCACGCATTATCCATCTTCGATTGAAATTGGTAAGAAGATCACTGAACAGGAAGCGTTAGTCCCTTCTAGTCAGAAAAAGTCTGTAGAGGTTTTTGATTTAGCTAAGGACTTAGTTGAGCAGATTGCTATCGAAGCGAGAGATAGTGAGTATGTAGATGCAAAGAGTGGTGTCAGTGCTCGGCTGACCATCTCAGCCTATGAAAATTTAATGAGTGCCTGCGAGAGAAGACTGCTGATGAATGGCGATGCAAAAACCTATGTACGTATTTCTGATTTTATTGGCGTAATTCCCTCAATTACGGGTAAAGTAGAGTTGGTTTATGAAGGTGAACAGGAAGGGCCGGGAATTGTAGCTCACAATCTTGTTGGGAAGGCAATAAGATCTCAATTCATCAATTACTTTCCAGATCCTGAGAAGGAAAGGAAAAAAGAAGGAGATAATCCGTATGATTCGATAAAGGAGTGGTTTGAGAAAGGAAACATGGTGGATCTTTTATTTGATGCCTCCGAACAAGATTATCAAAAAGAACTAAAGAATATCCCTGGGCTCGAAAAGCTGATTGCCAAGTACCAAAATACTCCTCATGAAGGATTTAGCTATTTTTTGATGGAGTTTGCACTATTTGGATTGGCAGAGTACAGCCTATTGAGCAGACACCAGCTGAGTAAAGGAATGCAGTTTAAGGATTTGTTCACAAGTATGTTCAACATGCCGGAAATGGGGGACGATGAATGAAAAGATCAGTGAAGTACTTCGTCTGATTAGGCAGGGAGAAGGGCAGTTTGTCGAGTTCAAAAAGAAAGCAAATCATCCTGAAAAGATTATCAAGGAAGTGGTTGCCTTTGCAAATGCAGGAGGTGGAAATCTGTTTATTGGAGTCGATGATCATGGAACGATTAGCGGACTTAAGTTTCCTGAAGATGAGGAATACATCCTTTCCAAGGCTATCGTGGAGTTGTGTAAACCAGCCTTATCTTTTCATGTGACTCAACTTGAAATCAAAGATGCAGTGATTCTGCATTATACAATACCAGAAGGTTTGGATAAACCTTATTTTGCTTTTCTACACAAAAAACATCGATATGGAAAGTCTTTTATCCGCGTGCAGGATCACTCGATCCAGGCAAGTTATGAGGTCCGTCAATTTCTCAAGCGAGGACAACGAAATCATCTTCCAATAGAATTTGAGCAAAAAACAAAGGAGCTCTTTGATTACTTTCAAAACCATCGTGGAATTACTCTCAATCAATACATGGAACTCAGCGGGTTAGATAAGAAACTTGCTTCCAATAAGTTAGTCAATCTAGCTTTATCAGGAGCTTTAAAAATAGAACCAAAAGAAGGTGGAGATGTCTTTTTACCTGTAGAATAATTTTTCAAAAAATACCCTGTATTCTTTTTCATTTGTAAAGATGAATCGACAATATTACAGCTGACCTTGTCTGGAAAATGTAAACCCAAAGTTCATGTCCAAATCCTCTAAAAAGAAGATTTTCGTTCTCGATACCTCAGTAATACTTTATTCTCACGATTCCGTTCTCAACTTTGCCGAACATGATGTAGGAATCCCAATTACTGTCCTGGAAGAGTTGGATCAGTTCAAGAAAGGAAACGATACTAAAAATTTCGAAGCAAGGGAATTTATTCGACTTTTGGACAAACTGGCGAAGGATCAAAACTTGAATGATTGGATTCCATTAAATGGTAAATCAAAAGGAAGCTTCAAAGTCATCATGGACTCCGATACAGTTGTCGATGCCACCAAAGTATTCAACGACAATAAGAATGATCATCGGATACTGAATGCGGCACTTACTATGAAAAATCAGGAAGAGTCCAGAAAAGTGATTTTGGTCTCAAAAGATATTAACCTTAGACTGAAAGCTAAGTCACTAGAACTTCCCGCCGAGGACTACGAGACTGGAAAAATCAAGAATGTAAATACCTTGACAACTGGAAAGACCGAGCTCGAAGATATCAATTCAGAACATATTGATCATCTTTTTAAGAACTACAAGGTCGACAGAAAGAAAATTTTGAAAAGAAAAAAGTTTCCTGCGAACAACTACTTTATTCTGAAGAGTGAGAAAAACTCAGTACTTGGATATTACAATCCGCAGGAGGATACGGTAGACAAAGTTGATAAGGAAATTGTCTATGGAATTAAGCCGAAAAATGCAGAGCAGACTTTTGCTATGCATGCAATGCTCAACCCAAACATTAAGCTTGTTAGTATCAATGGAGTGGCTGGGACTGGTAAAACATTATTGGCGTTGGCGTCTGCCTTAGAGCAAAGAAGAAACTTCAAGCAGATTTATCTTGCAAGACCGATCGTGCCCTTGAGCAATAAGGATATTGGATATTTGCCTGGAGATATTAAATCCAAGCTTAATCCTTACATGGAGCCCCTCTGGGATAACTTGAAATTTATTCAGCATCAGTTCAAAGAAAGCGATAAGGAATTCACCAGAATCACGGACATGGTGAACCAAGAGAAGCTGATGATTACACCGCTTGCCTACATAAGGGGTCGAAGTTTATCCAATATATTTTTTATTGTTGACGAAGCGCAAAACCTTACGCCTCATGAGGTGAAGACAATTATCACCAGGGCAGGAGAAAATACCAAGATCGTATTCACCGGAGATATTTATCAGATTGATACACCCTATCTTGATTCCCAGTCAAATGGGCTTTCTTACTTGATTGATCGGATAAAGGATCATCCGATGTTCGCACATATCACTCTTGAAAAAGGTGAACGATCTGAACTCGCCAACCTGGCAAATGAGCTACTATAGTAGGGAATAATGTGGTTGCGCTGTAATAACAGTAAATAGCAAAACCATGAAAAGAGCAACTTTTGCCTTATCCATAGTCCTGTCTTTGCTTAGTTGTAACGAAGACGAAACACAAGTTAGCTGTGGTGGTGAGGTAATTTTTCTTGAAGAAAATTCGGCAATTATTTCCGACCCCTACCAAATCATCTCTGCTCGAATCGACGAAACCTGCCTTGAAATTGTCGTATCAGCGGGAGGATGTGATGGCCAAAGCTGGCAAGGCAAGCTATTTGTTTTTCCAGAGGAATCTCTATCAAGTCAGCCGAAGAAACAAGTTGAGTTTTCACTTGAAGATAAGGAACTGTGCGAAGCACTTGTCCAAAGAACATTCTCATTTGATTTGTCAGGGATATCCGGAAGTGTCGACGTTATCATTAATTTGACGGGCTGGAGCGAAGCACTTTCCTTGCAGGCAAGGACATCCGAGTAGCAAAAAGTTAGGCAAAGCACTTTGATCACGAATGAGCCTGCGACGGTTACTTGATGCAATTCGCTAGTATGATGGATCGGGGCTGTTTCAGTTTTTATGGTCTTGGTTGCTTCATGCAATTGACCTAGGTACTCTTGCCAGATATATGATTAGTGTATCTTCTTTTATAGTTTTCCGTTTTGATTCATCAAGTCAAAACTCAACCATATGATTAACTTAAAAGATGTAAGTAAATTCATTGAAACCAAATATCAACGGACATTTATCCTTAAAGGAATCGATCTTGAGATAAAGGAAGGTGAATTTGTAAGTATTATGGGCCCCTCTGGCTCAGGAAAATCCACACTGCTAAATATTATTGGGATGCTTGATCGTCCATCCGAAGGGGAATACTACTTTATGGATGAGCCTGTACATAAGCTTCGTGAAAAAAGAATCTCCAGGATTCATAAGGAGCATATAGGCTTTATTTTTCAGGCATATCATTTGATAGATGAGCTGACAGTCTACGAGAACATTGAAACTCCGCTAATCTATCGAGGAATAAAAGGAAAGGAGCGAGCAAGCATGATTGCTGAAATGCTTGACCGATTTTCCATGGTAGCAAAAAAAGATCTTTTTCCTGAACAATTGTCAGGAGGTCAACAACAGTTGGTGGGTGTTGTGAGAGCCATCATAGGTAAGCCTCAGCTCTTGTTAGCTGATGAACCAACTGGAAACCTTCATTCCTCGCAAGGTGAGGAAGTAATGGACATTCTAAAACAGCTTCACTCAGAAGGGATGACCATTATTCAGGTGACACATAATGAGAAGTTTGCCGAATACGGGTCTCGAGTGATACAACTGGAAGATGGTAGGGTTGTGGAGTAGATTTAAGCCTCTGGCTTGCCAGAGGCACTAAACATCACGCAAAACATTCATTCAGTATAGGTAAGTACTGCTGACCAAAGTGCTGATAGCACCAGTCTTTCAACAGTTTTACCTCTTGCTTAACTAAGGACTTAATGGCTTTCCTTAGTTCCTTTTCAAACAATCGCTTGTCAAAGCTCACTTTAGATAAAATAGTTTTAAAGTATTCTAACATGTGAATAATTGTTAAGGTTAAAACCA
>CAZQDI010000052.1:0-24434 GCA_964591785.1 uncultured Roseivirgaceae bacterium | reverse complement strand
AGAGAGCTATGCAAACGGCTTCAGCCGGGGACATTACCATCATAAATTTTGGAATGGGTAGTGCGATGGCTGCCACAGTTATGGACCTGCTTTCTGCCATCAAACCAAAAGCCGTATTGTTTCTGGGAAAGTGTGGTGGTTTGAAGGATGAAAATAAAGTTGGGGACTTGATACTTCCAATTGCTGCCATCAGGGGAGAGGGAGCATCAGACGATTACATGCCGCCTGAAGTACCCGCACTTCCTTCATTTAGGTTACAGCGAGCTGTCTCCCACACCATAAAAGCAAAATGCCTGGACTATTGGACGGGGACCGTTTATACCACTAACCGGAGGGTCTGGGAACATGATGACGAGTTCAAAGAATACCTGAGATCAATTAGGGCTTCTGCCATCGATATGGAGACTGCAACGGTCTTTATTGTGGGTTTTGCAAATGGAATCCCCCACGGCGCACTACTGCTTGTGTCTGACAATCCCATGCAGCCCGAAGGAGTGAAAACGGAGAAAAGTGATAAAAAGGTGACTGCTCAATTTGTAGCACAGCAGCTTGAAATCGGCATTGAATCTCTTCAAGAGCTTATTATCTCAGGTGAATCCGTTAAGCACTTAAGATTTGAATGATTTTTTCTTTTGAATTAAACTTTTTTTTACTGGCTTAGTCTAAGGATCAAAATTCAAGAGAACAGATGAAAAAATTCACATTAATTATCGGACTTATTGTTGCAGCCAATATCCTCTATGCACAGGGCAAGAGAGAAAAATTAAGGGAAGGTGCTCAGGTTAAAATCGAAGAGTATAAAGAACGATTAAACCTTACCGAAGACCAACTTGCAGACCTAAAAGTACTGCGTGAAGAAATGAAGCCGCAATTAGAGGAAATCAGACAAAATGAATCCCTCACAAAACCAGACAAGATGAGAGCTCATGCGGATTTGCTTGAAGAACGGCAGGAAGAAGTAGAGAAAATCCTCGATGATGAACAGCTAGCTGAGTTGGCCGTCATACGAAAAGAAGTAATGGAAAAACGTGCAGAACGAAGAGAAAAGCGAAAAGAGCGAAGAACAAACTAAAAAAAGCCCTCAGAGAGGGCTTTTTTACCTATGAACCTCTATTTATTAGTAGAAGATTCGATTCTCAAATCGCTACTTATGAAGCGTCTTAGTGAAATGGAAGCACCAAATCAGAGTCTTTATTTTGCACCAAAATTGAATTCATATTATGGGTGATCGTACACTCATTTCCTGCGACGTTAAATGTAAATGCATCCATTTCTGTAGCTGGTAAAAAGGCTGGAATTTGCGGTTCAATATCAGTTGCTCCAACATTCGAGTTAGAAAGTTGCTCAGTTTCAGATACCGGCATCTTCAAACCTAAATCCGTAAATCGCCTTCCTTCAGCCATAAATATTTCCTGTCTCATTAAGTAGACAGTTTCCAACATTGCATCTTGGTTTGTTACATTAGACAGATATCCTGATGTTACGGAAGTACCAGAAAGTGTGGCCACTACAGCGTTGGAAACCCGATCTATTACCAAACCACTGCGTAACGAATCGGAAGCTTCACTTCTGACTCGAACCAGCGAAGAAGCTGGCCTCACCGTTAGTTCCTCGGAGTTATTCCTCTGCTCGATTGTTTCATCAATCGTAGATACTGCCCTTGATTCAACAACCGCTAATAGATCATTTAGCACGGATCTTGCACCATCGACATCTCCGTCTGCTACTTCAGCCTCGGCCTTTATCAGGTATGCTTCTTCAATTTTTTGAATGACTGTATTACTATCCTCGGAACCACTGATTGCGAAGTGCTTTGGATCCAGAAAATCAAGACGAGGAAGGGGTTGCAGATCATCAAAATTTCCGCGATCGTAAAGGGCATTTTGAATGGTGCTGGTAGGTCCGTTTGTTGCATCATAAATGGCATACCTTACGAATGAATTGTCAAGGGCGATTGCCTCATCTGATTTAGCAACTGCATTGACTTGATCCCCAAGTCGATAGTAGGCTCTAGCCAATCCAAGCTTGTAAGAGGCATTATTCCCATCGATAGCTTCAGCTTCCAAAAAGTCCGCTACTGCATTTTCGAGGTGTATGGAACTACCCACAGGAGGACCCTCAGCAACGGCCGGCAATGTCTTAAATAATTCGCCCGCTAATAAGTTTGCCCATCCCCTGTAAAAGTACAACTCCGCAAGTTGAATATCCGTGGCTTCTGGGTCTGCAGGATGAAGCGTTTCAATTCCAAAGCTTGCTCCTTCTCTTAAGTCAGCAATTGTAAACTGTGCAGTGTTAATATTGGCATCTTGAAATTGAATTCCCAACACATCAAATGTCTGATTGTAGAACGTTTGGATATTCACATAGTTATCACTACCCAACTCAGCAATAACAACATGATTATTATAGACAATTGCCATTTGTCGTTGCATTCCATTTAAATAGAGTATGGTAGAGTTAGGCACTCCAATCTGCGTTGATTGAACAATATTTGGATTTGTCACCTCCGTTGGGTCAACCAAATCACATGCTTGTGGAACAAGCATCAAGACGGTAAGACCCAGGAAGTAATTTTTTATATTTCTCATTTCTAAAATTCTTTAAAAGTTAAACTTGAGGGTACCTATGAACTGCCTGGGTTGTGAAAAAGAACCGTATCCAAATGCTCCCACATTAATTCTGTTTTGACCCTGAGTAGAGGCCGAACCAGTCCGTGCTCCTGCACCAGTAGTTTCGGGGTCAAAGTTTGTTGCCGAGAAGAAGTTTATTGGGTTTAAAGCAGTAAAACTGAGTTGTACATTCTTGGCAACATCATTAAACCATTCATTTGGAAATGAATAGGAGAGACTTATATTTCTGATCTTTAAATAATCACTGCTCTCAACCCAAACTCCACCAAGGTTAAAAAAGGACTGGCTTTTGGAGGCCTCAGGAATCCTATCATCATCTAACCCTCTAAAGAATCTCAGCACTTCGTTAACATTCACTGCAGACCCTCCAGACTGGTAGTCTCCATTTACAAAGAGATTCCATCTGTTCTTATAGGTTAGATTCAGGCTCAATGATCCAAAGAACTCCGGAATCGGTGTACCAAGATTCGCATTTAGCTCTACATTATCTAAAGAGCCATCTTCGGCAAATGTCGGGTTAGCACCCCGTAGGTAGCCTACGGGAAGTCCCTCTTTGACAAATGGGCCCAAGAAAGTAAAGCCGCCAATATTAAATTCAGCAGCACCGCCTGAACTGATCACCTCATTTTCAACTGTATTGGCAGATGCAGAGACAGTCAGATCCCAATTGTTATTCCTTACGATGTTAAATGAAGAGGTGATCTCCAAGCCTTTGTTTGATATTTCACCCAAATTTCGAACCCTTGAATCCAAGCCCGTCGATGGAGCAAATGGAGAGGTAAAGAGTGCATCAACTGTCTTTGAATCGAAGTAGGTAAACCCTACGGAGATCCGATCATTTATCAACCGCAAGTCAAAACCAGCTTCAAAGGTCTTGACTCGTTCTGGAACAAGATTGGAAGCTGGTGGAACTGATAGCTGAATAGCTGTGCCACTATTGTATGCATTCACAAGTAAATTTGCGTCACGGCTAAATGGAGGTGGGAAATTGCCAGCCTCTCCATAAGTACCTCTCAATTTCAAGTAAGAAACAACATTGGCCAGACCTTCAAAAAAGGCTTCATTACTCAGCACGTAGGACGCCCCGATGGAAGGGAAAAACTGTCCACCGATATCCGTTCCAAATGCAGTATTGTAATCAACTCTGAATCCAAAATCAACGAAATAGCGATCCTTGAATCCTACATTTTCCTTACCAAAGAATCCATAATTTGTTACCGTCTGAATAAAATCGGAACCTACTACCTCAGCTGAGTTATTGACAGACCTTGATCCTTCAACCACTTCACTTGCAAATAGCTGTACCTGCCGATCGTCATTTCTGAAAAATTGACCTCCAACCACAGTAATGAAGGAGAAATCGTCTATTTCCTCCTCATATTGAGCTGTTACACTTGCTGTAGTTGAGAAAAAATTCCGATCTACCACGGTGATCGTACCCCGATCTGTTGTACCTGGTGCCACAGATTGTTGTACAACCAAATACTCATTGGTAGAAACATTTTGTTGTTTACTGCTTCTACTATCCACGCCAAACGTCCCATTAATAGTCACTTTGTCAATTGGATTATAAGTAAGGGTGGATGAGGTCTGAAATCTTCTGACATTCTCGGTAATGTCTGCAGTCCGTGCTACATCAGAGAGCAGTTGCTTCACAGCGGCTTTATCATCTTCTGTGAAGTCACTTGGAACAATTGTAGAGAGTCCAATATCCACAGTGGCTAACCCTTGCTCTATTCCATAGGCACGGTCAAATGAGGAATTCGCATTTGGTAGTCTTGTAAAGTTGTTTGAAACAAACCCAAAACTGCCACGGTAATTTAGTTTATCATTCAGCTGAGAGTTAAGCGAAACTCTAAGACTGTATCGTTGATTTTCGATCCCTTCCCTAAATGAATCATCACCGTATATATTTCCGCTGAAGTTGTATGTCGTCTTTTCATTTCCTCCGCTTACCCCGAGCCGATAGCTCTGCATGTGACCGGTCCTGAAAGCCAACTCTCCTGTTTCGTCATACTTGAAATAATCAGTAGTGCCAACAATGGCCCCTTGTTGTGTTTCAAAGCTGAATTTTGCCCTACCAGGTGTACCATCTTTTGTGAAGATTTGAATAACTCCATTGCCTGCATCTGCTCCGTATAGCGTCGTTGCAGCGCCCCCTTTGACAAATTCGATCCGCTCAATGGACTCTACCGGAATATCAGCCAGGGCAGAACTTTGAGCACCTCCAGTACCTATGTTGAGAGCCGATTGATTATTTAAATTATCTACTCTTACTCCATCGATATAGATAATTGGAGTTGTGGATAACAAGGCAGAACTAATTCCTCTGGACCTTACAATGGAAGCCGTCCCCGGGTCCCCCGAATTCAGCTGAAACTGGGTATTTGGCAGTGAAGATTGTAATAACTGATCAATCCTGGTTGCTGGCTTGAACTCCAGATCCTTAGAAGAAACTACATCAACAGTAGTAGCGATCCTGGATTTACCAATACCGGTTCCCTGACCAGTAACGACTACTTCTTGTAGTTGAGTAGCTCCTCCAAGTAATATATCTACCGTTGTTCTTGAACCCACATCAACTTCCTGGGATTCAAACCCGACAAATGAAAAAACCAGAACTTCACCTTGATTGACCTGAATTTGATAATTCCCGTCAATATCTGTTGTAACTCCAGTACTAGTGCCCTTGATGACAATGTTAACACCCGGCAAACCCTCGCCGGATTCATCAGTCACTTTTCCAGATACCGATCTTTGTCCATAAAGATTTACCTGAACAAGTACCATAAAAAAAAATAAAAGGTAATGCTTCTTCATACGCTTTTCTGTGTTTGTTAATAATGATTGAAAGCGTAATGTTAGAATTCTGCCAAAGCGACTCATTGTAGAAATCGCCTAACTTGTTTTGAATCATCTTTTCCAAAAAATTACCTCACTGAACTAATGGATTCTGTTGAGTAGAATGTTCACAGCATAGTCACGTATCAAAAAAGGGACTCCAACAAATCTTTATTCGCTGAAATCCCAGACTACTACTATTAAAGTATGAAGAGGACTGCAATTCTATTGTTGCCTCAAGTTCAAGAATTGTAAAAAACAACTTTAAAATTTTGATACTATGATTAAGTTGGAAAAGGTCTACTACCCTAGTAAGGAACTATCAGACTACATTGTTTCCTACAATTTCTATCATGTCGACAGTTCGGGTCAACATGCCTATATGGTTCCTGAAGGAGTTATTGAGTTGGTATTCCAATTTGGTACTGAAATCTCTCAGTCTGAATGGAACTCAACAGAATGGATCAAGAGAGAGGTTGGGTTTGTTGGAGGGCTACATAAAAGAAGTTTCAACCTTAAAGTTTCAAATACCGGAACACTCTTTTCAGTGAGATTTAAGCCGGGTTCTTTTTCATTTTTCACATTGCTTCCTGTGAATTGTTTAAGAGACTCAATGGTTACACTGGACGATCTCTGGGAAAAGACTGTCTGCATCGAATTATTAGAAAAATTGCACAACAATTGTACAAAATCAAATACCATTTTCCTCATAGAATGGTTTTTGAAAAAGCAATTCAAACCTCACAATTATTCTTATCTGTGTTTGGCCGCACTAGATTTATCCAAGAGAAGAATAGAAAGTATTGAAGAGTTAGCCTCCAAATACAATCTCAGCAAATCAAGGTTCAGGGACATATTTGGAAAGGTGATTGGTTGCTCTCCAAAGCAGTTTTCTCAAACCAGAAGAATTAATTCAATCATTCAAGATCATGGCATCCACGGCTCATTGACAGAGCTCGCATTCAGGCACGGATATTATGATCAAGCGCATTTCATACACGACTTTAAATCGGTTACCGGAAGAAAACCGTCAGAGTTTTCCAAGGATTTACTTATACATGAACCTGTCGTTATTCAAGCAATTAACGAGTCCTGAGAAATAATCGGCGTTTTTTACAATTCACTGGGGTTTTAAGCGCTGATTTTAGCAATTAAAACTCTATGAAACTAATAAGCTTAGGACTACTATTTTTTGGGGCAATGTGTTATTCTCAGTCTCCTGAGGATCCGGAGAAATACTTCGATTTCTGGGTTGGTGAGTGGGACGCCACTTGGGACGAAGGCGATGGAAAATTAGGTAAAGGAACCAACAGGATTGCCAAAACACTGGATGATAAAGTCATTGTCGAAAACTTCGAGATTACTGAAGGTCAATCCAAAGGATTTAAAGGTACCAGTATTAGTGTTTATCAAGCAGCTGTAAAGACATGGAAGCAATCGTGGGCTGACAATCAAAGTACTTTTTATTACTTCCAGGGTAAGTTGGACGGCGAAATGAGGATCTTCCAAACGGATGTATTTGACACTCAGGATGGTAGAAAAATCACCCAGCGAATGGTATTTAAAGATATTAGGGAAGACAGTATGACGTGGGATTGGGAGTCATCCGTTGATGGAGGTGAGACGTGGAATTTGAATTGGAGAATTGATTACAAGAGAAGGAAATGAAAAAGATCCCACTGCTTCTAGTATTTGCAGTTTCCCTTTTTCCATCTTATGCAAGTGACACCATCAAGGTCACTGCATCTAACCAACTCATCGATGGCTCATTTATTGAAAGTTATACCAATAGATGGAGTGTCTATTTTGTAGATAGCTCAGGGAATCGAGTTCAAAATCGTCACTGGACCGACTATGGAAATGTTATTGAGCTCAACAACAACTACTTTCTCCATCGAGTGCAAGACTTGTACGGACCGGACTGGTCCTTTCAAAGCAGTTGGACAAATGTCGTCGATCATTCCACATTACTACCATGGAAATTCTATACCACCTCGGTAAACGGCCAATCCCTATTCTATCACTTCGAAGAAAACCAAGTCATTTTCCAGTCCAATTCTGACGCCGAATACAAGTGGACTTCAGATACTTCTAGTCTTAGGCATAACGTCTACGACTGGAACCTGTTTGGAATGTTACTGGTTGGTTTGCCCTTCAATGTCGGAAATACGTACGAAATAGAATTCTTTGATCCGGTTCAAAAGAGAATAGCCACCTTGTTTGCGACCATTGAAAAACAAGAAGACCTTACTAATCAAGGAGGTATGCCATTTACTACCCATAAGTTTGTGACCAATCAAAACCTGAAGTTTTGGGTCACAAAAGAAGCTCCTTATGTAATACAAGCGGAGCTACAACTTCCGAATGGAACGTTATTCTGGGATTCATATTAATATTCAAATCATTGATGATCAAAAACACACTAATAATTCTAACGGTATTGAGCTCAATTGGAAATCTGAGTGGTCAATCAAAAAGTATCACGGCAATAGAGTTTGTAGAAATCTTGGACGATCAAAAAGAAGAAGCCATTTTTTACTATCAACATAACTGGAAGGTACTAAGGGAGAGAGCTAAAGAACACGGATTCGTGGAGTCTTTCCAACTAATAGAAATACCGTACTCATCAGAATTGCCAGCTCATCTCTTACTAATAACCCATTTTAGAAACAGTGAACAATACGATCAAGTAGAAAAAAACTTCAAAGTTCTGCTGGAGGAGCATGGAGAAATGAGACTTCTTAACACAAAGCAACCTGCAGTATTCAGAAAAAATGTGATGTACAGAGTATCAAAAACTCAGTATTAATGTATGATCAACAACTGACAGTATTTCAAAAGGCTATGATGAGTATTCTCTGCATTGGCATTGCATTCATTTCCTATTCCCAAAATACTGAAGTTTTTGATTATGTAAGAAATACGAGCAAAGAAGAACTAAGGTCATCAGACTTACCAGAGATCGAAATACTCCTAGTGGGTACTTTTCATTTCAAAACCAAACTCAGTGTACCGGACGTGGAATCACAAATCAAGAACTTCAATCCAGATATGCTCTTTGTTGAAGAAGTCCCGGCAGACGAGCATCAGAGATTCAGGAGCGACTTGGCTAAGCAAAGGAAATCTGCAAGAAACCTTTATGATGAAGCTATCGATTCTGCAATAAGATTTACTGGCCTTTCAAGAGAGGAAGCCTTTAGGACAATTGAGCAACTCACTTTAAGGAAGAAACTAACATATCAAGAAAGAGCATCCCTTGTTAATTCATTGATTATCACGAATAATGAAACCAATGCATTTCTACATTTTTATTCTGCTCAGAAATCAATGAATGAGGTAGAATTTCAGAAATTCCGATCCCTTTTAACACCGATGCACCTTAAAAGAACCTATTGCTCGGGAGAGACAAAATTTCTAACGATACCCATAGCAATATCGCTGCATCTAAAGCACATTTCGTTAATGGATTTTCAAAAGGATAGAATTCTTAATGACTCATTACTTGCAATCACACAAAAGAAACTAATTCCACGTCAGATATGGAAAATCTGGAAACTACCCTATTTCTTGAAAATGATGAAATTAAATAAAGGGCCAAAGGATGACTCAGATGCCATAAGGCACTTTCGAATCCTCAATAAGTGGAAAACAATAATTAATATGGCCAGGCTTAACGAAAAACTAATGAACAAAAGGTCAGTGCCTGAGTCCATTCATTGGAATGCGATTTATAGAAAGAGAAATGAGATGATGATTAAGCGCGTCCATGACCAATCTCTAAGAGCTCATGCTAAGAAAATTGCTATCGTAGTGGGAGCAAGCCACGTTCCATACCATATTTATGAAATCAACAAGCAATTTAAAAATGCTTCGATTGAGTTGCTAAATGTGAAAAAGCTCTAATAGAAAATTATCATCCAAGTTGGACGTAGTCGCTCTCAATTCCATTCTCTAATGATTCAAAACATTGTTCGGTCCTTCTGCAAGCCATATCTTTTCCGAGATTTTCGTGGGACTGTAGTTTTTCAACCGAGCCTTTTATGTTAAACATTGTACTAACTTACTTCAACTATGAACATTAAGACATACTTACTAATTCTACTCACTTTTTGCTTAAGCTATTGCCAGCAAAGCCCTGCAACTGAAGATCCCGTAAGTCCAGGAATGGTAAAAGTAACTATCATGTATCCGAATGGTGAGGGCAAATCTTTTGATATGGATTATTACACTAAAAAACACATGCCGATGCTTGCTGATTTGTTTGGTGACGCTATGAAGCGCTATGAAATCGATCTGGGAGTTGGCGGTAGAGGCCCGGAAGAACCTGTCCCCTACCTGGCGATAGGCTACTTGTATTTCGACACACTTTCAGATTATCAAAATGCATTTGGCCCCAACGCTGAAAAGATTCTTGGGGATATTCCTAATTATACCAACATCCAACCTGTTGTTCAAATAAGTGAAGTGGTACGATAGCACCGCCTATCAACCGACATAAAGATCTTGCTGATCTTGACCTACTGGCATGGCTAGCTTTGTTCCAAGTACCTTATTGAGCCTGGAAATCAGGAATGCCGAAAGGACTGGTGATTCTTTTTCAAGATTTTGATGAACAAAAAAGTAAAGATTCTCCATACCTAAATCCTTCCAGCGAATAATTCTTTCGGTCCATTCATCCAACCTGGAATAGTCACTCTCATGATTTGCGCCAACGTACCTTACAAATACATTTGGTGTGGTAAGACGCATATGGAGTAGGTCTCTTCTGCCTGCAGTATCGGTGATGATGTTGGAAATAGCATGTTGCTCAAATAAAGCGTAAACTTCATTAGCGGTAGAAGCATCGTTAAACCATTCTGTGTTTCTTAGCTCAATGGCAAGTGGAACGTCTTTCGGCCAATACTCGACCGCCGTCACTAGTCGATCCATATTCACGGGTTTGAAGTTGTCATGCAACTGCAGGAAACACATTCCCAATTTGTCTCCAAAAGCGCGAATGTTGGTGACGTACCGATCTATGGATTCCTCAACATTATTGAGTCGCTTAATGTGGCTAACCATTTGGTGCACCTTTGGAAAGAACTTAAAGTCAGCAGGTGTTTTCTCTACCCATTTTTCGATTTGTTCTATTCTAAAGTGATTGTAAAATGTAGCATTCAATTCAATAGAATTGAACTGCGTGGAATAGTATTCAAGTTCATCTTTTGTTCCTCTTGGATAGAATTTCTTCAGATCCTGACGATTCCATTTTGCACACCCAATGTATACTTGATTCCACCCTTCTCCTTGTTTTAGAACCTTATCAGAATCATGATGATCCTCTGGGAGAGAGAAATCAATTGCTTCGGGATTTTCGACACTTCCAAACTTCATAACAAATTTTTTACCTTAATAAACCTAACATTTTTCCTAAGACTTTGTCCAATACTCTGGCTGGAAGAATATGGGGAAGAGTCCAATTTTTTAGTCGCTGAGCGATGATCACCACACGAGCTCGAGAGCGCTTTTTCTCAAATTCCTTAAGGATAATTGAAGCCGCTTTCTCAGAGCTTAACGCATTTTCAATCGATGGCTCCATAAATTTCTCTTGCGATTTTTTCATGATAGGATAATATGCAGAGTCACTAAACTTTTCTAGCATGGGATCCATTGACTTTTTCCATATGGGAGTTTTTATTGGACCAGGTTCAATAAGGACAACATCGATTCCATAGTAAAGCAGCTCCTTTCTAAGAGATTCTGTAATGCCTTCAACTGCATACTTCGATCCAACATAAGGAGAAACAAATGGCATCCCCATCCTTCCTGAAATAGACGAAATTTGTATGATTTTACCTGGTAAATTGCAATGATTATCTCTTGCTCCCAACAGGGGCAAAAAGGTTTTCGTCACAGAAATCATCCCAAAAACATTGACCTCAAACTGATGCTTAAAATCCTCCAGTGACAGATCTGTAAAAGGACCAGCTACTGCGATTCCAGCATTGTTTATTAAGCCTCCCAGACCTTGATCGACCAGCTCGGACGCAAGGAAATCAAAAGCTTTACCAATGGCAATTGGATCAGTCACATCAAATAATAGGGGGGAAAACTGATTCGAAAAAGTTGCCAATAGTCGATCTGCATCCTCTTGCTTTCGCACACTTCCAAAAACTCTGTACCCGCGGCTGACAAATATTTTGACCAAATCATATCCAATCCCTGTGGATGCTCCTGTAATAAGAATGTTTTTTGACCTATTTTTCATTTTATATCTCTTAATCAGACCCAATGAGCAACATTAACGAAGCCATACGAACCAGAAGATCTGTCTATCCGGCACAATTTATAGATAAGCCTGTCCCGAAAGAAATTATCAATGCACTCCTTGTCAATGCAAACCATGCCCCTACTCACAAGCTCACCGAACCTTGGAGGTTTAAGGTTTTTCTTGACGACGCAAAAAGTAAATTAGGAGTTTTCCTTGCCGAAAAATTTCAAGAAACTGCAACTTCATTTTCTGAGGCCAAATATGAAAAAATCAAAAAAAATTGTGAAAATGCTGGAGTTGTCTTAGCAATAGTGCTTCACAGGGATCAGCAGGAACGCGTGCCAGAGTGGGAGGAACTTGCCTCGCTATCAATGGCAGTACAAAACATCTGGATTGCGCTGGACCAATACGAATTAGGGGGCTACTGGAGCAGCCCTCCTTTAAGAGAGTACTTGGGCGAACATGTGCCACTAAAGGAGAATGAAACCTGTTATGGTTTTTTTTATATAGGGCATTGTGAACCCTTGGATCGGATTATGAAAAAAGGAGCCATCGAGGACAAGATCGACTGGATTGAATCATGACGTTAGAAAAGGAATCACTTGAGGTTCTCCGAATTGCACTTGACAAGTTAAATGAAGGATTCAACCTACCCTCCATTGATCATAATTATGATCATGAAAAAATGGAGAAAGTAATGATGTTGGTAGCCGAAAAAATGCAAGACAACTACCCGTACTTTCACCCATTTTTTGCAGGCCAAATGTTAAAACCTCCTCACCCTATTGCCAAGGTAGCATACATGCTCGCCATGTGGATTAATCCGAACAACCACGCGCTGGATGGAGGAAAAGCTAGCTCAACCATGGAAAAGGAGGTAGTTACAGACCTTGCAAAAATGGTTGGTTGGAATCAGCATTTGGGACACCTTACCGGGGGCGGTACCATGGCGAATATGGAAGCTTTATGGGTAGCCGGTGAGCTTCATCCGGGAAAAAAAATTGTTGCCTCCGACCAGGCGCACTATACCCATTCAAGAATCTCCGAAGTACTAAAGCTGCCTTTTGAATCAGTCAAGTCCACCAGCGACGGCATTTTAGATCTTGCAGATCTAGAGCAAAAACTAAAAAAAGGCGAGGTAGGAACGGTCGTATGTTCGATGGGAACTACTGGTTTGGGAGCTGTTGATCCCTTGCCTGATCTACTCGACCTGAAAACCAAGTACGGATTTAGAATCCACGTTGACGCTGCTTACGGTGGGTATTTTACTTTATTGGACAACCTCACTACAGAAACTAAAAGAAAATACTTCCATCTAACAAAGGCTGACAGTATCGTCATAGACCCTCATAAACATGGTTTGCAGCCTTATGGATGTGGGTGCATCTTATTTAAAAACCCAGAGGTTGCTCAATTCTACATCCATGATTCTCCGTACACATATTTCACTTCCAATGAATTACACCTTGGAGAAATCAGTTTGGAATGCTCACGTGCCGGTGCGGCTGCAGTGGGTCTTTGGGCAACCCATCAACTCATGCCTCCAGTGAAAGGAGGGCAATTCGCAAAGGATCTCAGCATGTCAAGAGAAGCTGCGCTGAGTCTTTATACACTACTTGAAGATTCAGAAGACTTCATTACCTTACTACCGCCCGAAACGGACATTGTTGTATGGACGGTCAAAGGAGAGAATACTTCGGAGATGAGTGCAAAAGCAAACTCGTTTTTCAAGCGAGCAGAAGAAAACCAACTCTACCTTTCGCTTTATAAATACCCTACTTCCAAATTAGCCGACACAGGTATTGATGTCAACTCAGAGTATCTACTATGCCTAAGGTCATGCCTGATGAAACCAGAGCATCATACATGGCTCGAGCAGATTTGGCAAAAAATCAAGGGATCCATTTGACAACCAGCGCTTTTCATCCCTAAAACCTTCCAGTTCGTACAAATCAGTCTTTTGAATTTGTAATTTTTGCTAAGAAGTTTAACCTTCGATCATTAAAAGTTGATCGAATTCATTGCTGAGAAGAAGCCTTCATATCATTCTTTCCTTGTTGTTGGTGATTACAACCACAACCTCTATTTGGGGAAATTTCATCAGTGGTGAGGAAGATCCAATTGAGGTTCAAACCGAAAAAGAAACCGATTCCGAGGAAAGCGAGAAAGAAAAAGAACTCGATGATCTGGATGATGACCTCAGTCATGGTGACGATCACCATGCTGATTCCAGGTTAATTTCCGACAAAAGGATTTCTGATTGGAATACGAGCAAACTCAATCAAGTCAGTGAGAAGCTCTACTTGCTGTATCATCATCTCAAAATAGCCTGCTAAGCATCCATTTTTAGCGCTTGCTGATCGTCATCAGCACAATTCTATCAAACCAGCTCATGGCTGGTGTTCACTCAATTAAAAACATAACAAAAATGGATATTTATTCAGTTATTGAGAATTTTTCTCATCCTGCTACTCTATTCTTCTTTCTAGGTTTGGTGGCAGTATTCGTTAAATCTGATCTGGAGATTCCTCCTCAGATCGCAAAATTTTTAAGTATTTATTTACTCTTTGATATCGGAATTAAAGGCGGAGAAGAGCTGTTCCACAGCGGTTTTAACCTTCAGGTGCTGACGGTCATGACCGTATGTATCCTTTCCTCGTTTCTTATTCCTTTCGCAATGTTTGCCATCCTAAGAAAGAGGCTGAGTATCCACGACGCGGGAGCTGTAGCCGCCACATACGGTTCAATCTCTGCTGTCACTTTTGCCACCGGAACTGCGTTTTTGGAAGGACAAGGTGTGGCGTTTGGGGGGTATATGGTTGCCGGTATGGCCTTGATGGAGTCTCCCGCAATTATCGCCGGATTGATACTTATCCGCTTGTATGTCAGAAAAGACAACCAGATTTCTAGTGGGAACGGGGGCTTTGGTCACATACTAAAGGAATCCTTCTTTAATGGCTCGGTGCTTCTTTTAGTAGGTAGTCTGGCCATCGGATACCTAAGTGGAGAAACCGGTGAAAAGGAGCTCAAGCCTTTTGTCAATGAAATCTTCTTTGGCATGCTAAGTCTGTACATGCTAGATATGGGGTTGCTGGCTGGGAGAAGACTCAAAGAATTGAAGACCGCTGGAGCATTTGTCGTAGCATTCGCTCTTCTTTTTCCTCCCTTGATTGGGGTAGCAGGCATTGGTATTTCTTACCTCTTGAATTATGGCGTTGGAGATGCGGTGCTCCAAACCATCTTGCTTGCCAGTGCTTCATATATCGCAGTGCCTGCAGCGATGCGAATTTCGGTTCCAAAGGCAAACATGAGTATCTTATTGCCAATGTCATTAGGAATTACTTTCACCTTCAACATCACATTAGGTATTCCGATGTACTACTATCTTATTCAAACAATCTGGTCTTAAAACTCACAAACATGGACATTATTAAAATAGAAATTATCATATCAAACACCTTCTTGCAACCATTGATAAAGCTGCTTGAAGAGGCGAGTGTACAGGGCTATACTGCCATTGAAATAGTTAGAGGCAAAGGCATCAAACAAGGGGAACATCTGTCCGAAGGTTTGCTGCCGACCAGCAGAAGGACGTTACTTTTTACATTAACAACTGCAAAAAACTCGAAGCAGATCATGAAGAAGGTTCAACCTTTTCTGGATCATCGGGGTGGCATCTTAATGATGCATCCGATCGCATATGCTAGTGGGTTAAATTAAATTAGTATGGAGCCATCTTTTTAGAATGGCTCCATTTTCCAGCCATTTAATATTATCGCTGGAATGAATGTTTCGTCCAATTATTTGCGATATGTTTACTTAATTACTGAAAATTTCGCAATGAAAAAACTAGCGACCGTTCTTTTTCTCGGGGCATCCTTTTGGATGTATGGCCAGGAAGACTACGTTATTCTACTAAATGGAGATTCTATTTCCGGTAAAGTTTCAATCGACCAAGATCAATACCTGGAGAAAGTCGTAATTAAAAATAATGGAAAAGAGACCTTCAAACATTTTCAAGTTCGTGAGGTCTATAAGGACGGGGAGTTTTATGACCCGATCTCGTATGAACAGAAACGGCTATTTGGGAAACGTATCGCCAAAGGCACTTTGAGTCTCTATCTCATCAGAACTGGCAACAGCTACGATTATAATCAAGACATCTTGCTGAAGGGCGAGAAAGAGTATTTGATGATTCCAAATATCTCCTTTAGAAGTGCCGTATCTGAATTTTTATTTGAGTGTAAAAAATTGAGTGAAGACATTGAAAATAAAGTACTGACCAAGAAAGACCTCCTTGAAATAGTGCAACAGTATAATCAATGTGCAATCGATACGAAGCCTGATGGTCCGACACCACGCCCGACCTCAAGATTGACTCTCCAAGAACTCTCTATCTTACTCAAAGACATTGAAAAGAAACAAACTGAGGGTAAACCAATCCCAAATTATCTAATTAAAGCATTGGAAGAGTATAAAGCCGAAAATCTCTCAGAGCTAATCGATGATTTCCTTAATGACAATTGATCAATAGCCTTCCTGCACTTTTGAACCAGGAGGCATCAAGAAATAAGAGTCAAGTATTTCAGGTAAAAATGCCACCTCAGTGACATCGATGGTGGTAATGTGTTCGGCAGGTTGATCTTCCTTAAACCAATGCGTATTGTAACCGGTAGGGATCGTTATCCCATCAACGGTTTGAAAGTCCTTCAATTCCATAAATTTTTCCGGTAGATGACCTCCATCAGGAAAGAAACCAGGATAAGAAACAATGTATCTCAAACCACCCATTAATTTGGTTTCCGGATTAATATAGATCACATAAAAATCATCTGGTGCATCACCTACCCCACTTTCATAGGTTGCTTTGATTAAGTCATACACTACGCCATCAAACTCCTTTTGGCCAAGCAGCTCTAAAAGTACTCCCTCATCCGCCAGTACAAAGGGCAATCCTATAAAATAGAATGGCGTGGTTGACCAGAACCGTGGGTTTACTCCTACATTGGCTGTATCTGGGAAAGTCCAGGCTTGTCTACCATCCCACCCATATCGAACAGTACGATTAGCTGCGACTTCGTGGACCGCTCTGACCGACCATTGATCTACCACCTGATAGCTATTTCTTCTCATTCCGCCATCCAGCGGTCGATAGTCAAAGTGAAATGAAATTGGCCCTTTCGAAAACCAGTTAGTTAAGCCACCATGGGCTTCTATGGCCGCCCAAAGTAACTTGCCTGCTTCTGATGATTTCAGCCTTGCCTCTGCTTTAGAAGTTCTTTCTTGAATCCAAGAATCAGGAGCAACAGCTAGCTTCTCGACCTTGTCTGTCTCTTCCTCTATCATGTTATCAGATTGATTGGAGCTGCTGCAAGACCAAAGAGCAACTGAGATGACAAGCGCAAATGGATAGATAGAATTATTCTTCATTGGTAATAAGTTGGCATAAAGATATCTACTCATACAGAAATGAATCGATCGGTTTCAGGTTTCGGTCATTAAGCTGACACAAGAACGAACTAACATTTGAAACGATTGGTTTACTATTCTCCAACCAATAAAAATTATGGGAAATAAAGTATTAGTAACAGGATCAAATGGCGGGTTCGGTAGACTCATTATCGAAACCTTACTAAAAGAAGGGCATCAGGTAGCAGCTTCCATGCGTGGTGTTGAAGGTAAAAATCAGGAGGCAGCAGAGCAGTTGAAAGAATTGGGTGCGCACGTTGTAGAAATTGATGTAACGTCCGATGAAAGTGTAAACTCCGGCGTGTCAGAGGCTGCTAACCAATTAGGAGGTCTGGATATTGTTGTTAACAACGCCGGTGTAGGAGTCAGTGGCATGCAAGAACAGTTTACTGTCGCAGACTGGCAGAAAGTATTCGACGTCAACGTATTTGGCGTTCAGCGGGTCAACCGTGCCGTAATACCTCACCTACGAAATCAAGGCTCAGGTCTTATTATCTATATTTCTAGTCTATTGGGTAGAATGTCGCTTCCATTTTATGGCCCTTACAATGCAACCAAATGGGCGCTGGAAGCAATGGCGGAAAACTACCGGGTTGAACTATCTGGCTTCGGTATTGAAAATGCGATTGTGGAACCGGGAGGTTTTGAAACCTCTTTCTTTGGCAACCTTATCCAACCAAGCGATACTGGTCAGAACGAAGCATACGCTGAACTTTCGAGCATCCAACAGCAAATGGGGCAAGCTTTCGGAGAGGCACTTGCAAACAACTCAGAGCAAGATCCTCAAAAAGTGGCTGATGCAGTACTTTCTGTGATCAACCAACCTGTTGGTCAAAAACCATTCAGAACTACAGTTGACCACATGGGAATGGGAGATGTTATAAAACCTTATAATGATCAACTAGAGCAAGTGACTAAGGGAATTTATGGCAACTTTCAGTTAGGAGGTCTGCTTTCTGTAAGCAAATAATTTTCCAGACAACATTTGTACAGAGTCAGGTCAAAAGCCTGACTCTTTTTGTTGCTGCATTTCTTGCATCCTCATGGGCATGCTATCAATCAGCTGAAATAGTTCCCTTGTAGAGACAATGTCTTCAGATCTCATTTTGACCCCTCCGTCCTTACCAATTAGCACCACCGAAAAGGTAGTCTCCCCGATATTGTACGTGGAGTATATCGAGGCTGCCTCTTTATGAGAAAGTGGATTTTTCTGCGGACCAACCCAGTGATCGGAGTACAACCGATAAATGACCAAATCGCGCTCCTTCATCCCTTTTTTTCCTCTCTCCAGAAGCTGGTTCTGTCTTTTGTATCCAATATTAGAGGGGGAAGAAGCTGTCACAATCAATACTCTTTGCTTCCAAATGTGCGCACTAACCGGATTCCCCATAGGATTAGTTTTTAAAGTCAATAAAATGAACAAGAAAGACATGGAGAATAAACACCCTAATCTCAAATTTGATTAGAATTTCACCGAAATTTTTAAGACAAGTATCTCAGCATCATCAGGCTTAATCCAATACTTATCATAATCATATAAAAAAGATTACCTATTACGAATGCCATGAACACCCGAAAAAAGAACCAGAAGTTTCTCTGCCTGAAAATATCCAGAAATAGAAAGATGTAGTAGATGAATCCAAAAACTAGGGAAATTGCAAATACCTCCTGCCACCCGATTAAGAAGCCAAATGGAATAAAAGCAATCACAATTAAGTTATTCAAGGAGATGAAAAATGTCTGAATCACCAGGTGTTCCGCATAATTGAACCGCTCAAACTTCTTGAGAAGAAGCCATGAAGCCAGGGCGTAACAGGGAATAGATAACCATAAGATCAAGTTATACCAGTCTGTAAAAAGGGTATTCATATACTGTGAGAGCTCTTCTGTCTGCTCCAGCGAATCACCTTGAACCGAATAAAACTGCTCGAAGGAGTTTGTAAAACTTAGCAATACGAGGCTAACGGCGGTAGTAATAATTAGCAGTCGAAAAGCATTTACAATTTTGAACCTGCCTTCGTTAAGATAAAATCGAATAAGCTTTCCTGGCTTCACCAAGAGCAGTTTTACTGTAAAGACTAACCCACGCTCAACATTGAATGCATCGAGAAAATCCGCAAAAGACTGCCTAACCGTCACCCTTTTTACGGTCCTTTTTTCAGTTACTTCAATCGGATATCTCTCCATGGTTCGATGCGTACAAACTCAATTCAGCCCAAAATTTAATCAGTTCAGCCTGTAATTCAACAATCGACTATAGAATTTGAGAGAACATCTGATCTAAATCCTGTTAGCCCTTCACAATCAAACAAAACATTAAACTTATGAAGTCTTTTCGTTTAAACTTTAAACTCCAAGTAGCTACGAAGCTCACCTTATTCTTGGTAGCGCTGGGAATGATCACAATCTTTACGAGTTGTAGTGACGATGATGATCCGGTTTTGCCACCAGATCCTTCAAGTCTATCTGAAACAGCATCAGAAGCTGGATTAACCACATTGTTAAGTGCTGTCGAGGCAGCTGGTTTGACAAGTACCCTAGAATCAGCATCATCCATTACAGTTTTTGCACCTACAAACGATGCTTTTGCAACGTTGCT
Source organism: uncultured Roseivirgaceae bacterium (assembly GCA_964591785.1). Classification (GTDB taxonomy): domain Bacteria; phylum Bacteroidota; class Bacteroidia; order Cytophagales; family Cyclobacteriaceae; genus Ekhidna. The sequence continues at coordinate 4,645 of CAZQDI010000052.1, read as the reverse complement.
TTCTGCTCTTAACGTAGCGGACTTAGATGCATTGATCGCTGCATTAGGTGCGAGCAGAGTTTCTGACATTCTTCAATATCATGTAGTTGCAACAACTGCTTTCTCAACTGATCTAACTGACGGTCAAGTGCTGACTACCTTAGCAGGACAGGAATTGACGGTAAACATCAATGGTGATGCAGTTACTATCTCCGATGTTTCAGGAAATACCTACAATGTTGGAACTGCCGATGTAGAAATAAGCAATGGGGTAGTGCACGTCATCGACGGTGTATTACTGTCAACTCCAACAGTAGCTGACGTAGCTTTCCAAAATGGATTGACTGTTTTACTGGAAGCATTGGAACTGACTGGTCTGACACAGACATTACTTGACCAAAGCTCAATGACTGTTTTCGCACCCACTAACGAAGCCTTCATAGCCTTGCTAGGGGTTGTTGGGCAGGAAAACCTTTCGGATATTCCAACCGATGTAATTGCACGACTTCTACAGTATCATGTTATCTCTGGCTCAACTCTAGCTTCTACTGATCTAAGCGACGGAGCAACTGCTACCACCTTGCTCCAAGAAGACGTTACTGTATCCATTGATGGATCTGCTGTCAGCATCAATACCTCGAATGTAACGACTGCCGACGTAACTATACTCAACGGCGTCGTCCATGTAATCGATGCAGTATTGGTTCCAGAACTAGAAGGAAGTATCGTCAATACCGTCGTTGAGCCAGCCTATTTCAGTACTAGCTTCGAAGTACTTACCAGTGCTGTGGTCAAAGCAGAATTATTGACAACCTTGATCAATAAGGAGGCAAATTTCACCGTATTTGCACCTACTGATGACGCTTTCGAAGCCATCGGCATCACTTCAGTAGATGGATTATCAAAAGAAGATTTAACTCCAATCTTACTCTACCACGTGTTAGATTCAGAAGTAAAAGCTGCAGACCTACCTGCAACTGGTAGTGCGGTGACCACGCTAGGCGGAGACTTCTACCTAAGCATCAACACCGACGGTGTTTTCATCAACGGACTCACCGAGGTAACTGATACAGACATCGATCAAGACAATGGTGTGGTTCATGTACTTGACAGAACTCTTCAGCCAGCTTCAAGCGACATTGTAGATATCGCTGTCGCTGCTTCGCAGGCATCAGAAGGGGCTGAATTCACCCAGCTAGTAGCTGCATTGACTGCAGTTTCAGAAAATACGCAAACTGACTTAATTACTGCACTGAAAGGTGATGGGCCGTTTACGGTTTTCGCTCCTACAGATGCAGCATTTCAAACCCTATACGACGCGGTAGGTGACCAGGATGAGGATGAAGATAGTGATATTGATGACCTGGTCATTGCCGCTGGTTTGGAAACAATAGCTACCGTACTGCAATACCATGTATACAGCGGTCGCGTATTCTCCCAAGACATTCCAAATGTATTAGATGGGTCCGCATCTGTTATGTTAACTCCGTTGGCAGGAGGTTCCTGGACATTGAACTCAGACTTGACCATTACTGCAACAGATGGTGCATTAATGATCGGTCTGGATGATGCTGGTATTGTCGGAACCGACATACTAGGAACGAACGGTGTCATTCACACCATTAACCAGGTGATTTTACCTTAAATAAATTATTTAACAATCAAGCCCAACATCAGTTAATGATGTTGGGCTCTTTTACTACTTTTTAGGATGTTCGGAAATAAGTGGAGGTATGTATTTATAGCGCTTTTAGGGATCTATTCATTCCTAAACATAAAATTCACCCAGGGAGATACTGTTCTTACCCAACCTATTTCTGACTTTGCATTGCTCATAATCATTCTGTTGATTGTTTTCACAGTTTGGGAAGGAAACCATTTAATCTCCTATTTGAATGGTCGAGCCACCACCAAAAGGATTTCCATTAAGCTGATCAGACACTTTTTATCAAGTTTATTATTGGTTGGCATTTTAGCTCCGCTCTTTAACGTCAGTATAAATTACTTTCTGAATTCACCAAGCTTGTTTGATGGCATAAACCAGCTTATTGGATTTGGGTTCAGAATCAACCTCTTTCTACAATGCATCAATGCCATCATGGTATACAATACTGAACTCAGCACTGCTCAACTTGAAGCCGAAACCTTAAAAAAAGAAACCTCCGAAGCCCAATATGAGGCTTTACGCAAACAGATCAACCCGCATTTTCTTTTCAACAGCTTCAATGTCCTTTCATCAATTATAGAAACTGACGAAAAACTAGCGGTTCACTTTGTCGAACAACTGTCCAAGGTCTATCGATACCTTTTGAAAACTCAAGATCTTAAGGTAGTTCCTTTGGAAGAGGAACTTGATTTTATTGAATCCTATATCTTTCTACTCAGGATACGTTTTGGCGATAATCTTCAGTTTGAAAAGAAGATAGCTGACGATCAAAACAGTATTCCCCCTTCTACGCTTCAGCTTCTGATTGAAAATGCGATCAAGCACAATGAAGTTTCCAGACAAAATCCACTAACCATACAATTGGAGCGTTCCAATGGAACCCTATTGGTCCGGAATAATAAAAATCCAAAGGAAATAAAAGAAGCGTCTGAAATGGTGGGTCTGGCCAACATTAGGAAGAGATATCAGTTATTAGGTGCAGTGCCTCCAGTCATTGAAGACACTGAAGATGAGTACTTAGTTAAGCTTTCACTGATCGACTAATGAAGACATTAATTCTAGAAGACGAGCCCCTAGCTGCTGAAAGGCTGCAACGAATCATTGAAAAAAACTTTGACAACATCGAGGTGAAAGACTCCCTGGACAGTGTCAAAGAAGGTGTCCAGTACTTATCAGAAAATGCAGAAGAATTAGACTTTATTTTCTGTGACATCCACCTGGCTGATGGGTCAAGTTTCGAGATCTTCGAGCAAGTCGATCTAAGAACCCCGGTCATCTTCACCACGGCTTACGATCAGTACTCCATCGATGCGTTTAAAGTCAATAGTGTCCAGTACCTGTTAAAGCCATTGAAAGAAAAAGATGTGATCGATGCCGTCAACAAATACGAGATTTTTCAAGGCCATAGGAACACACAGGTAAAACTGGAAGACCTCAAAAAAATACTCATCGATCCAAAAGAGCAATCCAGTAAAAGATTCCTGGTAAAGTCTGGTATGCGGCTGATCCCCAAAAAACTGGAGGACATTGCCGTATTCTACATTGAAAATAAAGTGGTCCACGTATTAGATCGGAACGATGGCAGATCCTACCTTACAGACTTCACCCTGGAAGAACTAGAAGAAAAACACATTAACAGCCATCACTTTTTCAGAGTGAATCGAAAACAGATCGTAAATGCGGAAGTTATTGAGTCCATGAAGCCGCATCTTGGTCAAAGATTGAGTTTAGACCTTTCTGTTAAATGCAATTTTGATATTATTGTGAGTCGAGAAAAAGTCACACAATTCAAAAAATGGTTTATAGACTAATTGCCCTATCCCTCCTTAGCCTTATTCTATATCCTGCCACTGCGCAAACCAACGCTTCTTATGATTCCCTAAAACAAGCGATTATGGAGCTTGATACCCGGGTTTCACAGGTGGAACTCAACCTTGAAACTTCCCAAAAGAAATTCAAAAGCGGTATCCTCATTGCCACCCTGGGCTATACAACGACCATCACGGGAGGGTTAATGCTGGGAAGAGCCAATGACCAACTGGGCCAGGGACTACTCGTAGTGGGTGGAGCAACCGGAATCATCGGGACCTATAAAATGGTCGATGCTTTTCGATTCCTGACTGGAGGAAAGAAACGCAAAAAACCCAAATGATTATTGATCCATCCAGGATTTAAAGGCAGAGGCCTTCTCTGTACTGACAATAATTTGATCACCATCAAAATGATCCATCTCCACCATCAACTTTCCTTTGAAGTATTTATGCACGGTGTTGATATAGTCTATATGAACAATAAATTGCCTGTTTGCCCGATAAAAGAGATCGGGATCTAATTGAGCTATGAGGTCATCCAGTGTAAAATCGGACAGGTAAGATTTTGCATGCTTCGTAATGATATGGACAATTCCATGTTTACTTTGAAAGCAGACGATATCTTTTGATTTGATCGCCAGCATCTTATCCCCTTGCTTGACCAAAAAACGAGATTTGAATTGATTTCCTCCCAGCTTGATCTGACTGATGATTTCATGCAATGAATCAGAAGACGGCATGTGATTCCCCTGATGTAGCGACTTGTATTTGTTTATGGCTACCTCCAGCTCTTCTCTTTTGATCGGTTTGAGCAAGTAATCAATGCTATTCACCTTAAAGGCCCTCAACATGTAATCATCGTAGGCCGTGGTGAAGATTACCGGACAGTTGACCTCAACCTGGTCGAATATCTGGAAACTTACCCCATCACTGATCTGGATATCCATCAAGACCAAATCAGGCACTCCATGATTTTTAAAGTATCCTACCGAATCTTCTACGCTGTCAAAAACTTCCAGAATCTCGATGGATTGATCAATCTCATGCAAAATCTTTTCAAGCCTTCGAAAGGCCGGAGCCTCATCTTCAATGATTAGTACTTTCATGCGATAACCAGGTCTTTTTCTTCCAACAAATCAATGAGTGGAACTGCCACCATGAAATTCGTTGTACTGGTGATCACATCTAT
>CAZQDI010000051.1:0-24780 GCA_964591785.1 uncultured Roseivirgaceae bacterium | reverse complement strand
CTCGACGGACCCCTTGACCATGTCATGCCATTCTCGTTCCCCGGTCTGAGAATTATAAACACCAAGCGAAACGATGTAGACCCCCTGCAGGAAGTGGATCTCGCCACGCATGAAGTATCGGGCGTTTAATTCAAGGGCGTTTTTTGAAGTTAGTACTTGACTTTCTCGTACATTAAAACCGTCACTGTTCACATTTGGACTCAGGATGATGGTATAGTCGTGGTTATCTTCAATATACGCCTTGATCAATTTGGAGGTGGAATATTGCAGTCCGCCATCACTTGGCACATTGATCATTTCAAAGCCTGGAAAATAGACGAGGTTTTGCGCACTTGTCGCAAGAATGGACAAACTGCACAGCATGGTAAGAATGGTTTTCATTTTGGTTATTGTTAGTCACTTCTTGAGGAAATGAAGGCAGTTTGACCCCCTAATCAATTTGACATAAATCGAAAATAAAGTCCACTTGCTTAGGGGAGGAGCAGATTTTAACTGCCTAAAGCGAATTTTTAAAATATATTTTCTCCATTTAAGAAACATATTTGTATTGATTACGTCTCCAAATAAGAATGATATAAAACTATGAAGGGAACAAACCTCGGAGAATTCCAAGAGATCGTGATGTTGTGCATCCTCATTCTGGAGAAAAATGCCTATGGGGTCACTATCCAGGAAGAAATAGACAGTCAAATGAAGCGAAAGATCAGTCGTGGTGCGCTCCATACCGCATTGACTCGTCTAGAGGAGAAAGACTTTATCGTTTCTGCGTACGGTGAGCCATCGCCTGAACGTGGAGGAAGAAGAAAACGCTATTATGAGGTCACCAATAAAGGCGTAGAGGCCTTGAAAGAAGCCAAAGAGCTTCGTCAAACGATGTGGCAAATGATTCCACGGCTATCCTAAAACAAGAACTCAAATGAAGCATCCCGAAATCCCGGCTTTTGCCCACCGATTATTCCATTGGTTTTGCAAAGAATCAATCGTTGAAGAACTAGAGGGTGACTTGGAGGAGTCATTCCTAAAGAATAAGGAAAGATACGGCTTGAAAGCGGCCAGAAGAATTTATGTACAAGAAGTAGCTAAAATGCTTCGTCCAAGGATCGTCAGAAAACCCGAGTCCGGTCCGGTGTACCAAATGGCACTGATTAAGAGCCATGTGCTGATTTCACTGAGGAACCTGAGAAGGCAGAAACTTTTTTCTTTCATCAATATATTCAGTTTGTCTGTAGCCATGTCAAGTGGCTTGTTGGTGATCGGGATGATCTCGGACCTATTGAAGTTCGACGAGTTTCACGAGCATAAGCATGAGATCTATCGAGTAATTACCACGCCTTACTATAGCGGTCAGGCCGATAAAATGCAAGCCTCTTCTCCACGCTATCTGGGAGAAGAACTCATGAAAGACGTGCCAGGGATTCAAGTGGCGAACCTGGGCAGACGGTTTGGGGGAAATGGAATAGTAAATGGCAAAAGAATGGAGGTCAAAGGCATATATGCTGATGCAAATTTCTTCGAATTTCTTTCATTCAGCCTCGTTGCCGGAGATCCGGAAACACTGAAAGATCCATTTAACTTATTTCTTTCGGAAGGTTTTGTTTCCAAGACTTTTGGTGACCAGAATCCAATTGGTGAGACCCTGGAAGTAGAAGGTTACGGCACCTTCCAAGTGACCGGCGTCGTGGCAGACCCGCCTCACAATTCGCATATACAGTTTGAAGTCATTGCCTCGCTGCAAACCAATCAAGTGCTGGCTCGCGACCAATTGATCGACCCGACGCATGATCGATGGACCAATCTGGATCGTTACTACAATTACATATTTATTCCGGGAAATGCTCAAAAAGGAACTGTGGAAAAATGGTTGAGTTCTTCCGCCCTCACGTATTATCTGGAACCGGATAAAGTAACAGCCACTTTTGAGCTTCAGCCGATCAACAAAATTGTGCCTGGCCCAAACATCAGCGATTCGATCGGCCCAAAGATGATCTATCTTCCGGTCATCGTCTTATCCGTCATTGCCGGAGCCATCTTATTATCTGCGGTGTTCAATTACACCAACCTGTCCATGGCGAGGTCACTGAGAAGGGCGAGAGAAGTGGGAATTCGTAAGCTAAGTGGAGCAGGATCTATCTCAATATTTGGCCAATTTACCATCGAAGCCGTTATTATTTCCCTTTTTTCGTTGCTACTCGGAGTCGGGTTGTTTTCGATGTTAAGAGACCATTTTATTCAGCTCCTACCAAGAGCGGAAGAGATGGTTCTATTGGAGCTGGATTATCAGTTAATCGGCTGGTTTATCTTATTTGCAGTCATAACGGGAGTCATTTCGGGACTTGCCCCTTCCTTGTATTTCGTTCGGATGAGTTCCTTAAGCGCCTTGCGATCGGGTAAATTGATCAAAGCCCTTTCTGGAATTGGCTTGAGAAAAGGTCTGATTGTAGCGCAGTTTGCCCTAAGTAGCATTTTTGTTCTCGCAGTCGTGATCGTCGACAAGCAGTACCGTTTTTCTATGAATTTTGATATGGGATTCGACAGGGAGAATGTTCTGAATGTTAGCCTGCAGGAAAACGATCCCAATGTTTTGCGGTCCGAATTCCTGAAGATGCCTGAGGTAACTAAGGTGTCCTTCTCATCCTACAACCTGGGTATTGGAACCTGGAACAGTCTTAAGTTGGTGGATCCAAGGAATCAAGATTCGGTCTGGGTGCACGATATCTTCGTTAGTGAAACGTATCTGGAGAATATGGGCCTGACTTTGCTGGCTGGGAGAAACTTCAGACCAGATGAGAATCAGATCCAGGAAGCGGCGATTCTTGTGAATGAGCAGTTTGTTGTAGAGTTTGGACTACAAGATCCCAGCAATGCACTTGGCACTACCTTTAACGTGGGCGGCCAAAGGGTCGAAATCATTGGGGTCTTAAAGAATTTTATCTATGCAAATCTGGAAGAAGAGATCCATCCAATGGTATTGCGAAGTGGTACCAATTATCGTTTTGCCAATCTAAAGATTGCATCTTCCGATATGATTGGTGTCATGGACAAACTTGAAAGAAGCTGGGAGTCAGTGGATTCAAGGAATCGATTTGAAGCCACATTTCTCGACGACCAGGTGCAGGAATACTACCAGTTCTTTTTGGATATCAAAAAGCTGTTCGGTTTTGTTGGATTTTTGGCAATTTCGATCAGTTGCCTAGGTATGTTTGGCATGGCACTGTATTCAACTCAAACCCGATTGAAAGAAATTGGTATTCGTAAGACCTTCGGAGCTTCAGAGAAGGTGCTGGTTTACCTCTTGTCTAAGGGATTTATCAAGATGGTAGCGTGGGCAGTCATCATCGGAACACCCATCAGCTACTTTGTTTTCGATCAATTTATCCTGGCTCAGCAAGTATATCGGACCTATATCTCATTTTTTGATGTTAGCATCAGTATTCTCTTCTTACTGGTTATTTGTTTACTCACCATCATTACGCAGACGTGGAGAGCGGCTCGGACGAACCCATGTGAGGTGTTGCGGAATGAATAGTTCCCGTCAGTTGGTGAAGATCGTGAAGACCAATTCAACATTGAATTTTCCGAAGTTGATCTCTTCAGTGGTAGCTAATTGATCACCAAATCCATTTTTTACAAGGGTTCCACCAAGTTGATGTAAATAGCTTGCTCGAATTCCGATGAGGTAGTGATCAAAACTTTCCCCCACAACCACATGCAGATCAAGGCCGGTTCGTAGGAATTGCCCGTTGAATTTAAGATCGTATCCACGATTGCTTAGGTAATCATTTAGGTCGTCATTCTCATTTTCCGATTTGACCCTGTTCCGGTAGGAGAAGTATCCGACCGTTGGAGTCAAAATCACTCCTTTATTGATCAGGTTGTATCCGATGTTGGCGGAGAAATGTCCTGTTGTGGACTGCACTTTCTTGTCTTGAGGTCGATAGGGTAAGATCCCATATCCCAGTCCCAGGTAAAATCGCTGAATATAGCCTGCCAGTTCAAATTTCACGGTGTAGTCAATCTGCAGCGCACTGATCAATGAAGAATCAAGGACCGGATCAAACTGCGCATAGTCCACATGGAAGTAAGAGACCGAGAATGAAGGGCTGAACCCGCTAATGGGTGATGTTCGGTCGGTGTACATCCATCCGCTCGATGATTTATATTCCGGATTGGCTCTTTTTTGCTTTGAGAGCCTGATGGTGGTATACTCCTCATGTACATTGAGTTTGTACAAGCTGTAGTAGGGATCGAAGAAGTAGACCACCTGAGTTGAATCCAGGGTGACGCAAAAATTACCTAGTTGATCTGCCTGAGTGAAGGTTTTGGAATTTCCAACATACACTTTGGCTTGAACAGGATCTCCAGTTTGGTCGTCGACTACCCTCCCGCAGAGAATGTCCTGAGCATGCATTATTTGTATTGACAGTATAGCAACGAAGAAGAACGAGTGCTTTTTCACATGGACTAATTTCAAGAAATTGTTCCAACGAGTAGGAAGTTTTTCTGCATAATTCGTCTTGAGTAGGTCAGCGAACCATCAAGGGCTGATAACATACGATAAGCTTCAGGATCGGACTAGGAATATACCAATAGCCTATTTGGACCACTGTATTTGCTGGAATTGATGTCCAATTTCCTATATTTAGGTGTAAAGCATACAATATGCCATTTTATCTAGTTTATACAAGTTTGCCAAGGGTGGAGATGTCCAAGTCCGAATTGGACGAAATCACAGACATATCTATACTCAACAATAGCAAGCTGGGAGTAACAGGTATTTTGTTGGGGGTGGAGAACAGATATCTTCAGTTTTTGGAGGGTGAGGAGGAAGCCGTTATTGAACTTTTTGAAAAGATAAAAAAAGATCCTAGACACTATGAAGTGAATAAATGGGTCCAAGGACATACGGATCAAAGGGTTTTTTCCGATTGGTCAATGGCTTCATGGATGCTGTCCTCTGAAGAGCTGCAAAAGAATAAAGCCCTGGATGAGATCCGGGAGTTTCTGGAAGATTCGGATAAAACGAATTACCCCTCAGGAAGATTTCTCGAAATGATCAAAAACCTGATGGAGTCGTGGATTGTTCACGGATCTGAACGATTTCAACGACCTGACTTGAGTTGAGTCCATCGAAGGTGGAGTCATTCGTCATTTTAAAAAGTTAATGAATAGAATCAGTTTAACTATCGTGACAATGTGGACATTGATTCATGTCCATGCTCAAGAAGGAGTACCTTATGCCTGGATGGAAGGATCCTGGGTAGGTGATGGTTTTGGAGGCACTTCGGAAGAAGTCTGGTCAGGTCCCTCAAAGGATGGAACGCTGATGGGCTCCTACCGACATTTTAATGCGGACGGATCACTTAATTTCTATGAATTTCTACAGTTGGATTCCTCAGGCCTGGTTCTTAAACATTTTGACAAGGACTTTGTAGGATGGGAGGAAAAGGATGAATTTCTATTCTTTAAGATGATCGAGTGCACCGAAAACAAGGTCATACTAAAAGGACTAATCTTCGAGAGAATTTCGGAGACAGAAATGAAAATCTTGCTAAAGATGACTACCAAAGAGGGTCCGAAAACCGAAGTCTTTTCCATGAAACGGAAGTAGCTATTTTCTGAGCGACAGCAATCCAAAGATGGGTCCGATCGACAAAGTCAAGTAAATGAACCTCTCCTCCATGGAGGATGCCAGATAGCTGAGTAGCTGAATACTTGGAATGGTTAATCCAAACCCAATGCTTGTCACCAGCGTTAGTGCCGTTCCTTTGATTGAAGGGTTGGCATTTTGGGCAACCAGTGTGCTAAACAATGGCGAGTCCGCAATGACAACTAAGCCCCAAATGATCAGGAAGGTGATGAAAATAGGTTCATTCATGAGGAAGGAAACAGGCGAGACCAAGCAGCAAACTCCGGAAGACAGCAGGAAGAAAAATGCTATTTTTCTGGTGCCGAATCTGTCTGAGAGCATTCCTCCGATAAAACAAGCGACCGAACCCAGTCCAATGATTAGAAACGACCAGAGAGGCAGGTCATTTGCTTCCTTTAGATTGAGATCATAATAGGAGCTTAAGATGACCGGCACGAAAGCCCAAAAAGCATACAGCTCCCACATATGTCCGAAGTATCCAAAAGCAGCAGCACGAAAATTCTTATTGCTAAAGACTGATTTTACCTCTCTGAAATCAGGTTTCTGACCTCGCTTTTTGAAAGGGCCCTCACCGACAAATAACTTGATTAGTATCCCCCCGCAAATGGCGAGCATTGAGGTGGCCAAAACCACATTTCTCCAGTCAATGGAACCCCCCAAAAATGCAATTAGATGCGGTAATGCTGTCCCAACTACCAGAGCTCCTACAAGGAAACTCATGGCTTTGCCCAGGCCCTTTTCGAAATGATCAGAAGCGATCTTCATTCCTACCGGATAGATCCCGGCAAGAAATACACCTGTAAAAAATCGGAAGAAGAGAATTCCAGCATAGGAAGTTTGAAGTACGATGGCGCAATTGGCACTAGCTCCTAAAACGGCACTTAAGAGAAAGACACTGGAAGCATTGTATCGATCTGCAATCGTAAAAAATGCATAAAACAAGGTTCCAACAATAAAGCCAAACTGGACAGAAGAAGTCATCCACCCAAGATTTTCTGTGTTTAGGTTTAATGAATGACTTAGCTGGGGTAGAATCGCGTTTCCCGCGAACCAAAGTGAGGTGCACATGAACTGCGCCACAACAATGATCACCAGAACCAGTAGCTCCCGCTTAGTCATAAGAAAAACCAGTAGTCTTCGACAGGCTTTTTGTTCCAGCTACTCAGTTGTTTTTTGATCGCCGTCTTTTCATCTGGAGAGGTAATGGCAATCAAGATTTGAGGATGATCCAAAGATTCAATATCATCAAAATGCTGTAGCCGAATTTGATAAATGTCTCGCCCGATTTTTCGTTCATTGTCGCAGACCCAATGGAAGCTATTCTCTTCGTCCAGTAATAGCTTGGCCAGGTCTTTCCCATTAGAGCCTGCACCCCACAGCACCAGGGGCCTGCTTCGATCGCGATCAATCTTATAAAAATACCTCACCTTTAAATCGAAGTACCGATTGTCTTTGTACTCGTCCCAGGTGCGGGAAATCCGATCGGAACGATCCCTCCAATAATGGAGCACTTTATCGATACCAATTACTTTTAGTTGATTCTGATAAAAGCGGAAGCAGAGGTCGTAATCTTCGGGATAGACTTCTGGGTTGAACGCGTCAACCGAATCAAAATCGTCTCGATGTAGAATCCAGGAGTGTGAGGGAATGACACATTCCTGGTAAATCTGCTCATAATGAGTACTTGATTTCGCAACCTGATTGAGCCATTTTTCATACCTGCGGAATCCATCGCCAACTTCACCACTTTCTGTAAAGTGCTCTGTTCCACCTGCAATGATGTGGCCCATCCCATATTTCTGCCATTCTGCTACCAATACCTCCAATTTGTCGGAGGGCATCTTATCATCTGAATCCATCCTGTTGATCAGGTCTCCGTGGGAATACTTATAAGCTTCCTTGAGTGCGGGTATCAACTTATGACGTATGCTATGGAAAACCATGATCCGCTCATCCTTAGCACCATATTCGTACAAAATCTCTGCTGACCTGTCTGTGGAATGGTCATTAATCGCAATAAGCTCCCATTCCTGATACGTTTGGGCTATAATGGAGTCTAGACAGTCTGAGAGATATGGTTCGGTATCCTTTACTGCCATAATAATGGAAACTAAGGGTTTATTCATTGAAGGTTAGTTTTCCAATAATTGGATCTATGTTGCTTTAAGTCTAAGTTAAGAACAAACCTAATCCACATCCTCACATCAAACCAAAGGACATTCCAAAATCCATTTTCTACAAACCTTCGAGGCGAGGTAATTACGCGCTCCTTTATCAATACCAGTCGACCTGATTTTGATAGTGCTCTGCAAAAGTGGGCAGCTTCCATAAGAGCTTCGGGGAATCCTCCCACTTTGTGGGCCTGGTCACGAAGGCAGAAGATTGCCTGGTCTCCATAATATGTTTTCCAAATCCGGTACCTAATAGAATTTAAGATGGACAGTACCTGAAGCTTAAAATCAGGTGTTTCAAATCGCATTTCAAAGGCGCCTCCAACGATACCCTTTCGTAGTAGCACGTTTCGAATTTTTTCATCAAAACCTTTGGGAAGGAGGGTGTCGGCGTCCAAGAAGAGCACTACTTCTGATTCGACCATAGCTAATCCATAATTGAGGCTTTCATGTTTTTGAAATCTAAATTCTGGCTTTGAAAAGCACGTACATTCAAGATCAGAAATGGTCTCCAGTGTTTTGTCAGTACTTCCTGCATCAATCACAACCAAGTCAATCGATTCGCGAATCTCAGCAGCCTCCAGTGTGTGGAGTACTGTTGACCGAATGTACTTGGATTCATTTAAAGTTGGTATGATTACGGATATTCGCAGCGTTCTTTTCGGGCAAAGTTAATTCTCCCCGAACATCTCTTCCAGCATTTGATACCTGTAATCAAAAATCTCAGTCAACTGCTTTTTTACAAACAAAACCTGAGCAAGGTGTCCAAGAAAACCAAAGGGTATTTTGTAGGAGACTTTGTCGGTCATTAAAACCTGATTGCCATCCTCAACGAAATGATGTTCATGATGCCACATCCGATAAGGTCCGAATCGTTGTTCATCCACAAAAAAATGTCCTTCTTTCACATGTGTAATTTCAGTCACCCAATTCGTTTTGATTCCGGGCAGTGGGGCTACTCGATAGCTGATGATTTGACCTGGATACATTTTAGCAGATTTACCGGAGGTAATCCTAAACCCCATATGGTTCGGAGTGATTTGCTTTAGATTTTCGGGAGAAGAAAAGAACGACCATGCCTCATCCAAAGAAGCTGAGAGCTTTTGTGATATGGTGAGGGTGTAGATGCCTGAATGCCTTTCAAATGATATCATGACACAATAACAATGTTGTCATGGTAAGGTTGGGGATGCCTTGATTTAATTGAGGTGCACGATCCCGAAGAGGAGTCCTACCTTGAAATGGGTCATTTCACCTACGTCATAGGTTCTTGTTGGATCGATTTCTTGAAGAGGATAGTATTTTTTAACAATAGAACCGTAAACTCTGGCTTTAGGGAAACGATCACGTGAACTGGGTTTATTCATTGTCCACAAAGTAACTCAGTAGTACTCACTTGCTACCAAGTTGTTCGTCGAATGGGCAATCTGACCAGACTCAATGGGCGATTTGTCGGTTTAACTGGGCGTATGTAAATGCCACCTAGACATTGCCTTCATACCTCTTTGCAACTCATCTAAAGCATGACCAAGTTGAGGGGCCAAAATGGTCCAATCAGCTAATTTCCTCGCATTTGATCAAGACATTTCTTAATTTGAACTTCACCAGACCAGACTATGCGCTTATTTTATTCCATTTCTTATGGCAACTTATTGTCATTAAGTTGCTCAATTGCAATAAATCTGCTGACGATATTTCGGCTTCACGGCCAGGAAACTGGACTTGATGATGGCAAGAAACTCAGTCAGTACGTTCTCAGGGGGTGGAGCACTGAGGAGGGAATGGCTTCTGAGTCAACCAACGAGATCATGCAAAGCGACGACGGCTACATTTGGATAGCCACGTACGCAGGGCTGCATCGTTTTGATGGTAGAGAATTCACAATTTTCAATAGCTACAACAGTGAGATTCCCTCTCAGAATGTCCTAAGGCTGGAAGAAGGGCTACAGGGGGAGATTTGGATCGGAACACACCATGGTATTGCCATTTACCAAGGTGGCAGGTTTGATCAACCAGATGCGTTGAAAGCCACAAGAGACATGAGCATTGAGCAAATGCTTGTGACGTCAAATGGGGATCTATGGTTCAGCACCAGGACCAATGATCTGTTTCGACTTCGAGAAAACGAACTCAAGGATTTTACCAGGGAATTTAACGTCAAAGAGAGCACCGTGCTGGCAATAGTGGAGTCACAAAGTGGTGAAATCTACTTCGGGACCGACGACTCTAGATTGTTTTCCTACTCGCTGGATGAGGAATTCAACGTGATTCCACTTGAAGACCATGTTAATGGCGTAAACACCATTTTGCCAAAAGATGATCTCATCTATATCGGTACCGGAAGGGGGTTGTACATCTGGGATGCAGAGGAACTATCAAAATTTGAAGAAATTTCAGATAAAGCGATTCGAGATATCCTTGTTGACGATCAGGAAGTCATTTGGTTGGGCACAATGAATGGCTTGTTTAGGTGGGATGCCGGGAAGCAGAGCCTGGATTCACTTACCGAAGACAGCGGAATGCCAAATAACATTGTTAGGGACATGTTATTTGATGATCAGGGAAATCTTTGGGTTGCTACCTATCGGAAAGGAATTTTCTTTTTGTCCGCCGGGACCATCACAAGCTTTACCGAGGACGATGGTCTTGAAACGAATATTATTTCTGGCATCATTGAGATTGAAGAAAATACCTATTTGCTCGGAAACGAAAACGGAATATTGAATCAGTTAAAGGGTAACGAGATCTCGATCTGGAAGCCTCCGATAAGCCTACCTGCCGCACGGCTAAAACACATGTTTCATGACAGTCGGGGACGGATCTGGGTCAGTACTTATGGGGGTCTGTTTGTTCTGGATGGGACCAAAAGTCGAAAGTATACCATTGAAGATGGTTTTCCAGACAACTATCTTAGGGTGGCAAACGAAGATCACGAAGGAACTATCTGGGTCGGAACAAAAAATGCCGGATTGATTCGATTTAAGACGCCAGACGATTGGGAGCAATTGACCATCGAAGATGGGCTTAGCTCAAACTACATCATGTCGATTGAAATTGACCGAAAAGGAAGGGTTATTGTCGGGACGATCGCTGGACTCAATATCATAGATCAACAAGGTGGAATCAAAACCATTACCGTCGAAGACGGACTCCCCTCAAATTTCATGTTTTCCACCTTTACCACCTCCAACTTCATTTGGATTGCATCCAATGATGGCCTTACCGGCTACAGTGAAGATCAAGTTGTCAACTTCAATTCGGAAAATGGCTTGGAGGCAGATATTATTTACAACATCCTCAGCGATGAGCAAGGTAATTTATGGATGCCATCAGAGAATTCGATCTTAAGTATTGACCTAGATCAATTGGAGTCCGGGGCGTCAGATCCTGCCGGAGTTTTAAGAGTAAAGCAATATGACAAAAGTTACGGAATGAAGAGCACCAACTTCCTGGGTGCAGTTCATTCATTTATGGATTCGAAAGGAGTATTCTGGATGCCAACTTTGGGAGGTGTAGTGAGGCTTGATCCAAGGGAGGTGAATGACCCTTACTTCAATCCAAAAATGATTATTGAAGACATTGTCGCAGACAATAAAAGACTTGATATTAGTCACGGAGATGTGAGTGTACCTGCCCGAACAGATCGTCTTCTCTTTGATTTTACAGCGATCAGCTATGTACAAACTGATCGGCTTCAATTTAGGTATAAATTAGATCCCTTTGATAAAGAATGGATCAATGCTTCGCCAGAGCGAAATGCCATCTACACCAACCTCCCGCCCAGGACCTATACTTTTCATTTGCAAACTGGAATTGATGGGGTGTTTACCAGTGACTCCTTAGATCGGGAAGTTACTATCGAGGCAAAATGGTGGCAAACAGTTTGGTCGCGCGTCTTAATGATTGTCTTAGTAATCGCCCTTGCATTGCTTATCTACTGGCTTAGACTGAGAGCGCTTACTGCAAACAATATCAGATTAGAAAAGACTGTTTCCAAAAGAACAGAACAACTGGAAGGACAGAAACAAGAATTGAAAGAGGCAATAGAACAGCTGAAAAGTGCCCAGGAGCAAATGGTACAATCCGATAAAATGGCCTCACTTGGGATACTATCTGCTGGGGTGGCACATGAAATAAATAATCCACTAAACTTCATTCAGGGAGGTGTCGAAGGTCTTGAACACTCATTAAAGAAGCATAATGAACTTGAAGGGAAAGGCTATTCGGAACTGATTGATGCCATTAAGGAAGGGATAAGTAGAGCCTCGAAGATCGTTGCCAGCTTGAATGAGTTTAGTCATTCTGCTGATGAACGCGATGAGCCCTGCCACATCCATCATATGATCAATAATTGTCTCACGATGATTCAATACAGGCTTAAGGAAGGAATTAAAGTAAGAAAAGAATTCTCGGATCAGGAAGTTTTGGTTATGGGAAATAATGGTAAGATTCATCAGGCCTTTCTGAATATTGTGACGAATGCGATGCAGGCAATCGAAGATCAGGGTGAGATCACCATTAAAACCTGGGTAGATGAAGATTATGTCATCATCGAATTTAAGGATACTGGCCATGGGATTAAGCCAGACGATCTCTCAAAGATCACCGAACCATTTTTCAGTACAAAGGACCCTGGCAAGGGTACAGGGCTTGGGCTTTCAATTACGTACTCTATCATCGCGGACCACAATGGTCAACTTTCCTACTCTTCAATTTGGGGTTCCGGTACAACAGCAAAGGTCACCTTGCCATTGATGCAAAAAGAATCGGAAACAAAAACACCCGAATAAGATCATTTGGAAGAGTATTACTCATCTTCTTAACTTAAAGGATGCAAATACTTGAAAACACCACAGAATACGATGTAATCATTGTCGGTTCTGGAGCTGGTGGAGGAATGGCCACTCATCAACTTTCAAAAGCAGGACTTAAGATTGCATTGGTAGAAGCTGGGCCGCATTTTGATCCTGCAAATCCTGAAGATCAAACTCAACTGAAATGGCCCTGGGAATCGCCCAGGCGGGGAGCAGGAACGGTGCGACCATTCGGAGACTTTGACAGTGCCTATGGGGGCTGGGATATTGAAGGAGAGCCATATACACGGGCCGAAGGAACAAAGTTTGATTGGTTTAGATCAAGAATGCTTGGGGGGAGGACCAACCATTGGGGAAGGATATCGCTGAGGTTCGGACCCAAAGATTTTAAAAGAAAAAGTATAGACGGCTTAGGTGATGATTGGCCGATAAGCTATGACGATGTAAAACCTTATTACGATAAAGTGGACAAACTCATTGGGGTATTTGGATCGAAAGAGAATATCCCCAATGAACCTGACGGATTTTTTCTTCCGGCACCGAAGCCAAGGCTCCACGAACTTTACTACATCAAGGCTGCACGAAAATTGGGAGTCCCGGTGATTCCTTCTAGGCTTTCCATACTGACTCATCGAATAAATGATCAAAGAGGGGTGTGCTTTTACTGTAGTCAATGCAGCCGGGGATGCAGCGCCTATGCAGATTTTTCCTCAGGTTCCTGTCTGATCTTTCCCGCACAAAAATCCGGAGGTCAAATTGATATGTACTTGAATTGTATGGTACGGGAAGTTATAACCAACCAAGAAGGGAAAGCCACTGCAATATCTTACATTAACAAGGAAGATCGTAAGGAATATCAACTGAAAGGGAAGATCATCATTCTCGCAGCCTCGGCCTGCAGTACCGCCAGGATATTGCTCAACTCAAAGAGTAGTATCCATGATGCTGGATTGGGGAACAGCTCTGGCGTGGTTGGAAAATACTTGCATGATTCTACCGGGTCAAGCCAAGGGGCATTTGTACCCGATCTAATGAACAGGAAGATTTACAACGAAGATGGCGTGGGGGGAATGCACGTTTACACTCCTTGGTGGTTAGACAACAGCAAGCTCGATTTTCCAAGAGGCTATCATATCGAAGTATGGGGAGGTTTAGGAATGCCATCGTATGGCTTTGGGTTCGGTCCCAACAACCTAAACAAATATTTGGGAGAGGAAATCGGAGGGTACGGCGACAGTTTGAGAGATGATGTGAAACGATTCTATGGGTCGGTCATTGGCATATCCGGAAGAGGTGAATGCATAGCCAGAGAAGACAATTACTGCGAATTAGACCCTGATGTCGTGGATGAATGGGGGATTCCAGTCTTGCGATTCAACTATACTTGGTCAGACCATGAACGTCTGCAGGCAAAGCACATGCATGAAACTTTCGACGAAATTTTTGATGCCATGGGAGCAAAGACCACCTGGGGAAGACCCGAAGGAGATGCAGATTATGGACTCCAGGCACCAGGAAGAATTATTCATGAGGTAGGTACAACCCGGATGGGGAATGATCCAAAAAGATCAGTTACGAATAAATTTCAGCAACTGCATGATGCGAAGAATGTCTTCATTGTGGATGGAGGACCGTTTGTTTCGCAGGCAGACAAGAATCCTACGTGGACGATCATGGCTCTATCATGGAGGACTTCCGATTTTATTATCGATCAACTCAAAAAACAAAATATTTAGCAATGGATAGAAGAGAGAGTTTAAAATCAATGTTTGTAGGAACGCTTGCAGGAGGAATGCTGGTTCATGGATGTGCACCTGGTTCTGAAGAGGGTATAGCAGCTGCAGCTCATGAATCGAAAGGATATGGCAGAACTCCCAGGGAGTTGGAATTAGACCGGGAACTAATGGCGGAACAGTTTCTGACCCCACATGAATCAGAGACACTTGCGGTCTTATGTGATCTGATCCTACCTGCTAATGCACAGTTTGGTTCTGCCACTGATGCTGGTATTTTAGAATTCATGGAGTTCATTTTGAAGGATATGCCTGCACACCAACTCCCGATACGAGGAGGACTCATGTGGTTGGATAATCGATCAAACTCCATCCATGGGGTAGAATTCAAGAGCTGCACACCAGAACAACAAAGATCCTTGTGCGACGAGATTGCTTTTCCAGAAGTAGAAACACCTGAATTACAGGCGGGTATTAAATTCTTTACACGAGTTCGGAACCTTACACTAACGGGATATTTCACCTCAAAAATGGGAATGGAGGACCTTGGATACAAGGGGAATGTTCCCAATGCCTGGGATGGCGTACCAGAGGAGGTCTTGCGAGACCACGGACTTAGTTATGAAGAGGAGTGGTTAAACAAATGTGTAGATCAGTCCAAGAGAGCTACGATTGCTAAATGGGATGATGATGGAAACTTTATGGTCTGAATGAAACGAATTTTCACTACGATCTCAAACAAATGGCCGGAGTACATCTTAGAAGTCATGGTGATTACCATTGGTATCTTAGGTGCATTTCTTTTGAACAGTTGGAATGAGGGAAGAAAGACCAATTCAGCAACCCGAGATGCACTTGTCAACGTCTTAGAGGACCTTCGTCAGGATTCCATACAGTTTCAATATCATGTCAAAAACTCCGAAAGAATTGCAAGTAATTTGCGAAAAACCATTACGAATCTGTTGGAACGGAAGTCTGACGACAGCCTGGAGTATTTTTATCAGCGGAGTAGAGGATATTTGGTTGCGGTAGTTCATAATGGTGCATTTCAGTCAATGAATGAGCAGGGACTGATCTCCAATGTTGACGATGTGGAGCTACGTATCGACTTAATGCGCTATTTCAACTTTGTACAACCCAACGTAGTAGAATTGCATGAATTTGAATATGAACGACTACAGGTCACCATGTATGACATCGACACAGATGAGGCAATAGATATGAGTATGGTCAATACAGAAAATCTTGAACTGGACTACACGATTGTTCGAAATGTTCTTTTGCAGCCCTCAAACTTCAGAAAACTGTATCTGTATCGAGAGACGCAGGACTTCCTCAAGCAGCGTTCGGAAGTTTCAGTTGATGTTAACAGCAGACTCATGTCGGATCTCAGAAGCTATCTTGGTGAATGATTGACACACCATAAAACGGAACCTAAAAGAGATCAAAACGTATGTATGTACATACATAATAGCATGAGAAAAATATTAGCATTTGGTGCAAGTAATAGCAAGGTCTCTATTAATCACCAACTAGCAGTGTGGGCAGCTAATCAGCTGGACAATGTAGAGGTTGTCGAGGTAAAACTCAATGATCTTGAAATGCCTTTATATAGTATTGATCGTGAAAACGAGGAAGGGATCCCTGAACTTGCCATCAAGTTCAAGAACCTGATCAATGAAGTCGATGGTATCATTGTTTCGTTTGCAGAACACAATGGGACATTCTCGGTGGCCTTTAAAAATCTGTATGATTGGATATCCAGAGTCAGTAAACCAATTTGGGGAGACAAACCCATGATGATCATGGCAGCCTCTCCTGGTACAAGAGGTGGAGCAAGCGTTTTGAAAACTGCGCAGGAAACGTTGCCCTTTCGTGGAGTGAAGCTAAATGGAGTCTATTCCTTCCCCTCTTTTTCGAAGAATTTTTCAAATGGGATATCGGATGAAAGCTTATTGTCAGCGTTCAAAGTGCAGTTGGCTGTATTTGAGAGTTCCTTAGGGGAGTGACATAAAAAAGGCTCCAATTTGGAGCCTTTCAAACTTCTTGAACTATAGCATAATTGGCACACGCACCATGGTGTCGTCCCAGCCCATGATCATGTGAGCACCTGCATCTACCGCTTCAAATAGGATAGAGAAAGCCTCGACAGTTTCATTGGTCTTGGCCGTGGGCACTGTAATTTTTGTAACCAGACTTTCATCCGGCTTATAGGCATAGTGACCCCATCGATCGTTATCGTTGCTGAAGTGGACTTCCCATTCTCCTTCTTGAGGAATTGCATACACAGTATACCTTCCTGCTTTCACCTTTTTGTCACCAATGGTCACCTCTTGAAGAAATGTGATCTCTGTAGCCTCGTTTGCTCCTACTCTCCAAACCTCACCATACTTTAAAAGCTCACCAAAGATCACTCGATCTTTCTTTTGAGGTCTAGAATAGACGACTTTCATCACAGGCTTGTTTGCCATTTTCTCCTCATCAGACTTGGCAAAAGCTCTGAAAGCAGCTCTTGGTGGAAAATAAGCGGCATCCATTGGGCTCGCATCTAAATCAGGGAAATCTTGCGCATACACAGAGCATGACACCAAAACGATCATTAACAGTGTAAGTAACTTCTTCATAGGTTTGATTTTAATTGTTGAATGGTCTCTAAACGGTTGTGGACTCCAATTTGTTCATGAGGGGGATCCTGATTCATTAATTTGTCGTGATCAAGATACAAGCGTATCTTGAAGGTTGGATTTCATCAGATTTGTTTATGAGAAAATTAGGTTCACTTTTGTTCTTCACCACTTTATTTTATGCTGCAGTTGAGGCTCAAGACAATGTCCTGTCAGGTTTGTATGCTGATTGGAGAGCATTCGAAACCCCGCCAACATTCAATGGAGCGCCTGATTATCGAAAAGAGACCTTTGAGCAACGGATGCCAAAGTTCAGGGAGTTACAGAAGGAATTGTTAGCCATCGATACTTCCACTTGGTCAACTCCTCGAAAAATTGACTGGATGATCATTTGGGCAGAAATGAATGGCTATGATTTCAATTATCGAGTGCTTAAGCCATGGGAGCGAGATCCTGCATTTTACAAATCACTCTGGACGTACCGAAGTGACGTCCCCGCCCATGAGGGTCCTACACACCATGCGACAACAGAAATCTGGCAATATCGTTTCCCGCTTGACAAGGAGTCCGTCAGCCGATTAATTGATGATCTTGCAGTCATACCTGCATTAAATGAACAGGCAAAAACGAATTTGACCGGAAATGCCAGAGAGCTTTGGATCGCTGGGATCAGGCACATTGAGGTTCAAAGTCAGAACCTTAGTTTAATTCTTGAGAAAGAAGGGGTCAGCGAACACAAAAAACTTGTAATGGCAGTCAATGAAGCCATTTTGTCAACAGATGATTTTGCTGCCTGGCTTAAGGTACAAGCCGAAATGAAAACGGGACCTTCAGGCATTGGCAAAGATAATTATACCTGGTACCAGCAAAACGTTCATCTTGTTCCTCTCACCTGGGAAGATGAAGTCATGATACTAAAGCGTGAGTTAGCCAGGGCCTGGTCTTCTTTAAAACTGGAAGAACATCGGAATCGAAAGCTGCCCCAGTTGGAAGCAGTGACCAATGCCCAGGAATATGATCAATTGGCGGATCGGGCGGCCAAAAGTTTGATCAATTTCCTTCATCAGGATAAGATTGTGACCGTACGAGAGTATTTTAATCCGGCACTGCGAAGGCACTTGGGTTCTTATGTTCCACGCGAAACGAGAAACTTCTTTTGGATCACTGTCCACTATGATCCAAGGCCACTTTACTGTCATTTTTATCACTGGTTTGATTTGGCTCGGGAGGATATCGAACCTCAGGATAATGCCATTAGACAAGGCCCCCTACTCTACAATATCTTCGACTCCAAGAATGAGGGGATTGCTACCGCCGTTGAGGAGATGTTTATGCAAGCAGGCCTTTACGACGACGATCCACGTGTCCGCGAAATTGTTTACATCATGATTGCTCAAAGAGCTGCAAGGGGTTTGGGATCCTTGTTTGCGCACGCCAATGAATTGACCATGGAAGAGGCAGGGACGATTCATTCGGACTACACGCCACGAGGCTGGATGAAAACTGAAAAGGAATTACTCATCTTTGAACAACATCTCTACATGAGACAACCAGGGTATGGCACCAGTTATATCACCGGGAAATACCTAATGGAAGATGTGATGATGGAGTTTGCAAGACAAAAAGAGATGAGCATGACCCCCTTTGAACTAAAAGAGTTTTTTGATCAATTGAATGCCATAGGAAGTATTCCGATCTCTCTTGGTAAATGGGAGATGACCGGAAGTTCAGAAATTATTGACGTATTGAATCGTGACTAGGGCGATTCTAGAATTGCTTTGAAAAGTGCAATGGAAAGTCTCTTGTATAGCCGGTCATAGTCGTTACGGAAGTGATGATTGCTAGATAATTTTACAATCACGGCATCCTTGTCTGGATCAATGTAAATGAATTGATCGTACACACCAATGGCCATAAATTCATCATCTGATCCATAGGGAATCCACCATTGATATCCATATCCATCCTTCCTAACCCCATCTTCAATGCGTTGTTGCACATGCAGATCGAGCGGCTTCGTAGAGGTAAGTACCCAGTTTTCCGGGATCAATTGTTTTCCGTCCCATCTACCCGAGTCCAGATAGAGAATACCTAATTTGAGGTAGTCCCTCAACGTAGCGTTATACCCGCCCAACGCAAACTCCATTCCCGCATTGTCGATAATCCAATGGGCATCATCTTGTGCCCCAATTGGACCCCAAATCTTTGCTTTGGAGTAATTGGTGATGGATTCGCCCGTGGCACTGACCAAGATCATTCCAAGAACTTGAGTATCTATGCTCACGTAGTGATTATAGGTGCCAGGGATTTTCTCATTTGATAGTGATCTCGCAAAGTCTGCCATTGGCATTCCCAACGCGAAGTACCTTCCCATTCGATTGATGTCTGAGTCGAAGTCTCCGTAGTCTTCGTTGAACCGAATACCGGAACTCATCTGAAGGAGGTTTTTGATCGTGACTGCTTCATAACCTGATCCGACTAGTTCTGGCACATAATCTATGGCAAGTTGATCAATACTCTCTATTGCTCCCTCTTCAACTGCGATTCCAATGAGACCACTAATCAATGATTTTGACATGGACCAGGAGATATGAATATCTTCCTTGGTGAAATTGTTTCCGTAGTATTCAAATCGAATGCTATCTCCTTGAAAAATCAAGAAACCATCGGTATTGGTATGATTCAGGAAAGCCTGCGTCTGTACGACGGTATCCTCCATTTCAAATTGTTCAGGAAGTATTAATGAAGTGGCTCGAGGCAATTCGGTTGGTGTAGTGCTTTTTTCCACGATGCTGGTGTTAATAAACTCTGGAAACGTTCTAAAATTCTTAGAGATATTTTCCGGCTCAAACATGGTGATAACGATTTGAAGGCGGGTCAGCTCCTTTCGATAAATGATCCCACCGACAATAACTACCAGTACAATGATTCCGAGGATGATTAGAAGTACTTTTTTGATCATAAGCATTGAGATAATCACCTCAATTATAGTCAATACGAAAGAAGACTATCTCAGCCGGTACAAATACCTTTCCGGACCGATGAGCGATTGTGATTCAGGAAGCCAGAATTCTAGACCTGAGAAGTAGGTTGACGCACCTTCGATGCCTCTGATTTTCCACTCTATTTCCACTGCTTTTTGAGCAGCATAGTCCATCATACCGCGTTTTTCATCTACGAGCCCAACGAAACCGGTTGCCGAAGTTTGATAAATTTTCGTCCAACCTTGATCAGCAACCATTCTAAATCCCAAAACTTCTTCATAGAACTGCTGCATTTGTAATAGATCCTGATGGTATGTCCAGGTAATGGATCCGTAAAAACCCAGATCCTCGTTCGAGCTATCCAACCCTTGCGTATTTTCAAGGACAGCCATGAGCAACTCATTTTCAGGATGCTGTTTGAATTGTTCAAACTCAAGCAAGTAGCCACCAGGGTCTATTGCGACAAGACCATCGTGAGGTCCTCCCTCCCTAGGCTTATAGCTGAACTTGATAGGTACATTCAAATTTTCCAGACGAGCATTCCATTCGGGTAGTTGGTCTGTCAACAATGCAATTGCTGTGGATTTGGGTTGGTCAATGGGATGATCTTCATCTGCGAAATGTAGCATGATGCTTGCATCTTTACCAATCATAAAACCCACACCTTCCACATAGGTCAATCCGAGTACTTCGCGATAAAATGAATCTGCTGCTGCAAGATCCTCGTAGTAGAGGTGAGTGGTTTGACCTCTTACCTTGAAGCTCTCAAGGGTTCGGAATGCCGTATTTTTCATTAATAGGTCATTGATTCCCTGCGGCGAATAACCAAGTAGCCGTCCAAATCTTCGGGCACCTTCCTCAGCTGGTAGTGAAGAAAGGTCTTTTTTCATCTGTTCATACTGAACTAATCGTGGTTCCTTGTAAATGACTACGACTTCTTGATCTTCAGTAGCTGAAGCCGGGAATAGCGAAGTGAGCGGAAAAGCACTTTCTCGATACACAGAGACCTGATATTTGTTCGCTGTAGATTGAAGCTGATTCCAATAGTCATCAAGCTGCTCGCTACGCATTGGATGACTTAAAGCAATTGGTTTTGCTTCATTTGCTACCATCTCGCAAAATACCTCAAAGGAGACCAGTGCAGGGTCCGATGGTGTTGAACACTGACTAAAAAGTAAAAGAAATAAAACGGCTATAGGTTGGACTGTTCGCATGAGTTAAAGATAAAACAGTGCATTGCTCAATTGACTGTTTTCCGCTAATTTCAATGGACTAACCTAAGACCTATGAAAAACCTGATACTGCCTTTCCTTGCAATTTTCTTCCTGTCTGCCTGCCGGCCCACCGCTCCACAAGTGATTTTTGAAGTGACCATTAGTACTGCGGTTTCGGACAAACCGATCGATGGTCGATTGCTTCTGCTACTTTCTGATAATGATTCCAGTGAGCCGCGATTTCAAATCAATGACGGACCCAATACTCAAATAGTCAGTGGGAAAAATGTGGAAGGATTGACCTCAGACGCCAGCATCATTTTTGATGGTGAGCCTTTTACCTATCCGATCAAATCGCTCACCAATCTTGAAAAAGGTGACTACTGGGTGCAGGCCTTGCTGCACACATATGAGACATTCGAGCTTTCTACTGGTCACACAGTGAAGTTGCCGATGGACAATGGTGAGGGTCAACAATGGAATCGATCTCCCGGCAATCTCTATAGCAAACCATTTAAGGTCTCGATTGATCCTTCGCGTGGAGGCAAAATTGAAATTGTGATGGACCAGATCATTCCGCCAATTGAAGAACCGGAGGACACTCAGTGGGTCAAGCACATCAAGATGAAAAGCCAGATGTTGAGTGAATTCTGGGGTCGAGATACCTACCTGGGGGCGCATGTTCTATTGCCAAAAGGATTTGATGAGCACCCGGAGGCAAAATATCCGTTGATGATCTTTCATGGACATTTTCCCTATGATTTCGGAGGATTCAGGACCACGCCTCCTGATCCTGACCTGGAACCAGACTTCTCCGCGCGCTTCGGAGTAAGGGGATACAATATTATCCAGCAACAGGAGGCCTACAATCAATATTTGCAATGGATCAGCGAGGATTTCCCAAGATTTCTAATTATCAAAATTCAGCACCCAACACCCTACTATGACGATTCCTATGCGGTTAATTCTGCAAGTCAGGGCCCTTATGGGGATGCCATCACTTATGAACTTATTCCACACATCGAGTCACTATTTAGAGGTCAGGGAGAGCCTTGGTCACGATTCCTTTACGGGGGTTCAACTGGTGGGTGGGAGGCACTTGCAGTCCAAGTAAAATACCCGGACGAATACAATGGATGCTTTGCAGCCTGTCCTGATCCCATTGACTTTAGAGCATATTGCCTTACCAACATCTACGATGATGCGAATGCTTACTATTCAGATGGTGCCCACAAGAGAGTTTCTGTCCCGGCTCATCGAGATTACCTGGGGGATGTAAATTCCTACATGGAAGATTCCAATCACAAAGAGCTGGCCCTTGGCGATAAGTCGCGGTCAGGTCAGCAATTTGATATTTGGGAAGCTACCTACTCGCCTCAGGGAAAGGACGGGTATCCGGTAAGACTATGGGATAAACGTACAGGTCAAATCGATAAAGAAGTTGCAGCATATTGGAGAGAAAATTACGATCTGCGCTATATCATGGAAAGGGACTGGGAAACACTGGGGCCAAAG
Organism: uncultured Roseivirgaceae bacterium; assembly: GCA_964591785.1. Classification (GTDB taxonomy): domain Bacteria; phylum Bacteroidota; class Bacteroidia; order Cytophagales; family Cyclobacteriaceae; genus Ekhidna. Next base: position 2,078 of record CAZQDI010000051.1, on the reverse strand, counting down.
CTGACAGGTAAAATCCATATCTATTGCGGAGATATGGATAACTACTACCTGAACAATGCCGTCTACTTAACCGAGGCATTTCTGGAGAGTACTGAAGACCCATACTATGGGGGTGAGGTAGACTATGGTGATCGCGCGGAGCATTGTTGGAATGGTGACCACGAGAATCCGAATCATATTTCGAGATTGAGATATAATACCATGTATGTAGATAAGATCATGAAAAGGATTAGGGAAAGCGCACCGACAGGAGCAGATTTGACCAGTTGGAGATACAAATAAATTTTTAGAAATAATCTTTAATGTAACTCGTCAAGGGCTGCCAGCAGTAATTCGATATCCTTTGAATTATTCATCGGGCCTACACTAAATCGTAAGGTTCCCGTTTCGGAGGTCCCCAATGCTTCATGTGCCAGGGGAGCACATTGAAAACCGTAGCTTCCTCGGATGTCAAATTGACTTGCTAATTGTTCTTTGAGATTAGGCAGACTCATTTTGTTGCAAGTGATTGATACTGCGCCGGTCGTATATGGGTATACAGCGTCTCCTATTACGGAAATTCCTGTGATCTCTTCAAGACCTTCTCTCATCATTGATACAAGGCTGTGCCGATGTTCCATAAGCTGTGGCCAACCATGGCTATTAAGCCATTTTAATCCTGCGGTCAGGCCGGCAATGGCCTGCATCGGAGCAGAGCCAATATCGCAGTAAGTCGGGAAGGTGGCTCGCCTCCTGTGGTCCGGGTCAATTTCACAAACTGCACTGGGGCAAACCATGGACAGCCGCTCGGCAATGTACAATCCGCCGATTCCTTGGGGTCCGAAAGTACCTTTGTGCCCCGCAAAGACAAAGACGTCCGGGTCGAGTTCTCTTAAGTTAATTGGAACAACACCGGCAGTTTGCGCCCCATCCAGTACACTAGTAGCTCCATATTGCTTGCATAAATTGACAATCTCCTCAAAAGGCAGTAATTCTCCTGTTACGTTGCTAGCCATGGTCATCGCGACCATCCGAGCACCCTTTTTCAATTCTTCTTCAAGATGAGTTAAGTTAATGGGTCCGTCGACAGCTCGAGGAATAATGACTCCCTCAATGCCCCGCTCCTTCTGCAGCTTATAAAACCAGCGTGATAGTGCATGATGCTCCATGCTGCTGATGATCAATCGATCGCCCTGCTCCCAAGGGAAATCGGTGAAAGCTACTGCAAGACTTTGACTGCAACTTTGCGTAAACAGAAACCTATCGGGGTCTTCAATTCCGAAGAAAGCAGTACAGACCTTATGCCCTTCCTGAATTATGCTTAACCATTCATTGGGAGGAATCTGGCTAAAGTCCTTTATGGCATCATTGACAGAGTCGGGTTTTGGCCACGTAGTGCCGGCATTATTCAGGTAGATCATATGATGGAAATTAATCAAAAGCAGTGTGTATCTTGCAATGGATACATACACGAAGCGAAACCTAACTCCTCTTGCCTAAAAAAAGTCCGACTATGTTCTGATAACTCCGGAAATTTCCAATTGAACCTAATAAAATCAGTGAAACAATCGACAAGCTATTAAGGTGAAATATACCCCTGCTGAAGAACGTCTGAATATCGCAAGCCATGCCCTCGGTATGCTTTTGAGTGTACCGGCAACAGTTTTTATGTTGATGAAATCCACTGATACTAAAAGTTTGCTAGCCTCTTTCGTGTTTGGACTGAGTCTTTTCTTATTGTACTTAGCTAGCACTACCTACCATGCTACAACGAATGTAGCTCGTCGTAGGCGCATGAGGATTTTTTATCACAGCGCAATTTTTATCTTGATTGCTGGTACTTATACCCCGGTATGTCTGATATCTATGTGGCATTCCTGGGGTCCAACCCTACTAATCCTGGTGTGGAGTTTAGCGGTTTTCGGAGTGGTACTTAAACTTTTTTTTACCGGGAAGTATGATCGCACCTCAACCATATTGTATGTAGCGATGGGATGGATCGCCATTATTGCCATTAAACCTCTACTAGACTCATTGCAAACGGCACCCCTGCTTTGGCTGCTGGGTGGAGGTATTTGCTACACTTTGGTTGCAGTAAC
>CAZQDI010000050.1:0-24945 GCA_964591785.1 uncultured Roseivirgaceae bacterium | reverse complement strand
CAATCGGAGCAGCAAATTCATGAGCGAGGGTGTGGAGCAATGCCGGGGCAGAGGCTCAGGTTTTAATTCTGTGTTTCCCCCCAATCTACTAATTGGGGTGATTGATGATATTAATTTGCAGGACGAAATGACCTTTTATGAAGTGAATTTAAAGTTAGCTACAGATTTCACGTCATTGGATCACGTCTATGTAATAAAAGACTTGCTAAAACCAGAATTAGATTCACTTGAACTAGTGTTTTGATGATTGACAACGGACGGAAGCATAATGAAAAACAAGCTGTTGATACTCAGAGCGTAAACAAAACTATCTCAGTTTTATGAAGAGGCTTAGCATCAAAGAGCAGATCTTGAACCTCGTCTTTTTACTGCTGCTGCAGTTGCCTTTGATTCACAAAGTAAAGTTATTTGATCAGGCCTTTGCTTTCTTCTATGTGGGGTTTTTGTTGTTTCTTCCAACAGGTTTAAGCAGAACCTACTTAATGATTGTCGGCTTTGCATCGGGACTACTTGTCGATGTATTTACAAATACGCCAGGCATGCATGCATTATCATGTGTATTAATCATGTTTCTTAGAAATTTTTGGATCACCATTATAAAAGATGATTGGAGAGAGATAGGTAATATCAATTTCTCTACCTTGAATGCGTTAGCGTTTTTTACTTTCCTACTTCCGATGGTCATTCTGCATCATGGGTTTCTGTTCTTCATTGAGAACGGAGGTTTTCATTTATTCTGGAATGTCATTAAAAAAGTGATCTTCAGTTCTTTTCTTACCACCATCATCCTCTTTTCGTATAGTTACTTAATCTCAAGCCGTAGGGGGACCAGTTAAGATGAATAGATCTTTTACCATAAGATTACTTATCGTTTTGATAGCCATTATTTTTTCTATGAGGCTATTTTATATCCAGATTATTGAAGAAGACTATAAAGTTGCAGCTGAGAATAATGTGGTTCAAAAAACGATCGAGTACCCTTATCGAGGTCTTATCTATGATGCAAATGATAGCCTGGTGGTATTCAACTCCCCCGTTTATGATCTGATGGTGGTTCCAAAAGAAGCTAAGGTCAAAGACACAGCATTGTTTTGTCAATTACTGGGTATTACTGCTGAGCAGTTCAACAAAAAGTTTGAAAAGGCATCTAGTTATTCTTCCATTTTAGCTTCAAAGTTCCATGAACAATTGGCTGATACCTTGTTTGCCAAAGTTCAGGACCAATTGATTAACTACCCTGGTTTCTATGTGCTTCCTAGGACGATAAGGTCCTACAATACAAAATCGATGGCCAACATACTGGGATATGTTGGGGAGGTGAGTAGGAGGGATTTGGAATCAGATACATCCAACTATTATAGACAAGGAGACTACATAGGAATTGGCGGAATAGAAAAACAATATGAAGATAATCTTCGAGGGAAGAGGGGTATTAGCTACAAGGTGGTTAATGTGCAAGGTGTGATTAAAGATGAATATCGAGATGGGGAATTTGATACAGTACCAAGTCCGGGAGCAAACATTCATTTGTCCATAGATCTAAGCCTACAACAGTATGCAGAAAAGTTGATGGAAGACAAGATTGGAAGTGTAGTGGCCATTGAGCCTAAAACTGGAAGAATCCTGGCATTTGTTTCTGCACCGTCATATGATCCTGAGCTCTTAAGTGGCAAAAACCTAAGCACGTACTTTTCCGGGCTTAGTACAAACGAAGAAAAACCACTATTTAATCGGCCATTACAAGCAATGTACCCTCCCGGATCGATGTTCAAAACGATTCAGGGAATCGTGGCCCTACATGAAGGGGTTGTATCTGCAGATGAGATAATTAGAACTGATGGATCAAACATTGGTGACCTAGCTCCTCCGGGGCCATATTGGATGGAGAAAGGCATCCAGAAGTCATCTAACAACTATTTCTACATTGTAATGAAAAGAATGGTTGAGCAGAAGGAGATTGAAAGTCAATTTCTAGACTCTAGAATTGGCTTTGAAAAATGGCGGAATTATGTCAAACTATTCGGACTGGGAGGAAATCTGGGTATTGATTTGCCGAACGAAAAAACGGGCAACGTCCCAAGTGTGGAGTACTATGACCGTGTATATGGGCAAGAGCGTTGGAAATATTCAAACATTGCGTCATTAAGTATTGGGCAAGGGGAATTATTAGTTACTCCACTTCAAATGGCAAACCTTGCTGCTATCTTGGCAAACCGTGGCTATTTTATCACACCGCATGTTGTAGATAGAGTGGAGGATTGGCCAAATCCAAATATTCGAAAGAACATATTGCCATTTGATTCGTCGCACTATACCACCATCATTAATGGAATGGAAAAGGTGGTAAATGCAGGATCAGGCATCAGAGGGTACATGAAGGAACTCAGATTGGCTGGAAAGACAAGCACAGTGCAAAATCCTCATGGAGAGGACCATTCGGGTTTTATGGGCTTTGCACCAATGGATGAACCAAAGATTGCCATTGCAGCTTATGTTGAGAATGCGGGGCAAGGTGGAAGAGCGGCAGTCTCCGTAGCAAGCTTACTTTCAGAGTTCTACGTCTTTGGTGAGGTCAAAAGACCCTGGCTAGAAGACTACGTCTTAGAAGAAAAATATTTACCTAAAAATGCGACAGGAATCAGCATCGCAGAAAATTGATTGGGTTACTGCCCTCCTTTTTGGAGTCTTGGTAACAGCCGGCTGGCTCAATATCTACGCAGTAGAATTTGATCCAGACTTAAATCAAAAGATCTTTGACTTTTCAATAAGCTCTGGTAAACAGTTTATTTGGATTTGTACTTCAATGATTCTGATTGCCATCATTTACTTTTTTGATGCCAAGTTATTCGATTCATTGGCTTATGTGATCTACGGGGTCGTCATCTCATTACTCCTGTTTGTGCTTATCGGCGGGAAAGAGGTGGCTGGTTCCAGGTCCTGGTTAGGCATCGGCGGCTTTGGTATTCAACCTTCAGAATTTGCAAAGTTTGCAACGGCTATTGTTCTCGCCAAGTATCTCGATAATCCCAACCGAAAACTTGAGAACTTAAAAACACTGATTACGTCGTTTGTACTACTTCTGGTGCCGCTTGGGTTGACCATCTTGCAAGGGGATACTGGCACCGCCATGGTCTTTGCTGCCTTGATAATTCCACTTTTTAGAGAAGGGATGCCACCTAACATCATCGTGTTTGCTTTTGTGGTGCTTTTGGTGTTTCTGTTGACACTGCTAATTAATCAGACGGTGCTGCTAGTTATTATTGGAGTACTTATGATTCTGAGTGTGGGGATCAATGCAAAGAAGCCAAAACGGCTTCTGTATATATTGGTCATCGGGATTGTGGTGATACTGGCTGTCAGAAGTGTTGATTTTGTCCTGACTGATGTGTTAAAACCACATCAACAAAAGCGAGTACTTTCTTTGGTCAATCCTAATATAGATCCGCTAGGTGTGGGTTGGAATGTTACTCAATCTAAAATTGCTATAGGATCTGGAGGGTTTATTGGCAAGGGATTTCTTGGAGGCACCCAAACCAAATTCGATTTTGTGCCTGCACAGTCAACAGACTTCATATTTTGTACAATCGGTGAGGAACACGGCTGGATTGGTAGTGTGTTATTATTAATCGTTTTTGCTACTCTTTTACTGAGGATAGCTTTTTTAGCCGAAAGACAGAAATCGACATTTGGTAGGGTATACGGATATGGTGTTTTGGGAATAATATTTTTCCACTTTTCCGTAAATATTGCTATGACCATTGGTCTGTTTCCAGTAATCGGAATTCCACTTCCTTTTTTCAGTTATGGAGGCTCGTCTTTGTGGTCATTTACGATCTTGCTCTTTAGTTTTTTGAAAATGGACTCCCAGCGAATGCAAATTCTCCAGAGATTCTAACTTACCCCCCACTTTTTTTCTTCTTAAACAACTTCTTCACTTTATTTTTCGCATTATCTGCTGCCTTCTTCTTGGCTGCTTCTGCTGCGGCATTTACGGAATCTTGAACAGCTTTTTTCTGTGCATTGAGTGCAGCTTTTGTGGAATCTGCAGCTGCTTTTGCCCTGGCCTCCGCTCTTGCTTTTTCAGCGGCAAGTTTCGCCTCTGCTTTTGCCTTTTCATCATCCACTTTACTTGTGATTTGTTCCTTAAATGCAGTCGCAGCACCGCTAGAAGCACCAGACGCACTAGAGCTTAATAGCTTAATTTGAACATCATCATAAGTTCCTCCGATGCCAAGATCAATATCAATCTGATCAGATATGATATTTTTTCCCCCAGTAAGAGAACTTACAGCACTATTCAAAGTGCTACCAACCATGCCTGTTGGGATCTCTTTGATCAACATGGAATAGTCAAGTTTGCCGTCTAATGTATTGCTACCTCCAATAGTGGCTTTCTGCCCCTTGACATTTAGATTAAATGGCTCTACGAACAGATGTCCGTCCTTAATCTCTGTTTTGATTAAGACATCTTTGATTGAGATAGAACCAGATTCATTTGAATCACTTCCCCCCTTGAATGCGGCTATTGAATTTAGTTTAGTGACAAATTCTCCCTTGGATAATGAGGCCTGCGCGACATTGACTAATCCAGCAAGGTTCACTTTATCCAATAAAGGCATCATATCGCTACCAAGTAACCCATTGACATTGAAATCAGTAGAGAGCTTTCCCGTTACCTGCTCAGCGATGGGAACATATTGCTGAATTGTAGAAAACGAACTAAATGCTCCAGCAATTGAAAGATCTTTCACTTTAAACCCTAAGTCATATTTTGGTTCTTCCAAATTTTTTGTGTCGTAACTACCTGATAACTGAAACGTACCATCAAGCATTCTAAAACTGTTTTGATCAAGGATGATTGCACCATCTCTCACGAGCACTCGACCTTCAAAGTCCTTCATCTCTAAATCCATTAACTGAATGGAGGCAATTTCTGAGACAAAGGAGAAGTCAATGTTTTCAGGGACTTTAATCACCTCAAGAGTGGTGGTATCTTCGACAGTTTCCTCCTCGGCTATGGGTTCCTCCGTCATAAATTCATTCAGATCCAGTATGGATGACTTGAGGTTGAGCGATCCAGTCAGAAGCTCTTCATTTAGTGCAAATCCGAGGTAGTTCCCAATGCTTCCCTTGAGGCTAAAGTCAGAATTTCCGGTAGTGGCGTCGAAATTGTTTAGGCCAATGTTTGAAGGATTAAATGTGAGGTTAGCCTGCGAAATTCCAAATCCTTGAGGCAGATCGGGAGATTCGAAGTAGAAATCTGCTACATCAATACTTCCGGACGTTGGCAACTTGTTGTACTGCTCTGCTTCGATTAGCGACATTTGACCGGAGGACTTAAGAGCCGCATTAATCTTACCCCTTAGAACCATTTCTTCTAATGGTATAATCTTTGTTATTTTTTCTAAGTCTGCGTTCCCTTCGAAGCCGAAGTTCCAATTATAATTTTCGAGGTTTTTGAATTTCAAAAAAGCACTAAGTTTCTCACCATCTACAAGCATCGAGAACTTGTTGATATTAAAGCTCGTTTGAGTGAGGTCGGATGAAGGGTAATTAAAATTGGTTTCAATGTCAATTTCCTCCATAGGAATATTAAACTCTGAATAGGAAATGTTGCCGTTTTTGATGGACAGATTTGCCGCGACTTGAGGCATTGAAGTTTCATTATAGACCCCTTTTACTGTTCCTCCGAAGTTAATTTCTCCCGACGCGGTAACATCATTTAAGTATTCCTGATAGACGCCAGGGATCAGTGACAAAATACTCTTTATGCTAATTTCATTACCCCCGAATCTGATATCCATTTCAATATCATCGCCAGCCATGCTTAAAAACCCATCGGCTCCCATAGCAAATTCATTAATTGCTATTCTATTTTCCTTGAAAATAAACGTCATTTCGGGCAGATTCATATTAAGCGTAACATCTGCTTCAAATCTCTTATCCGACACATATTCCACATCTTCGAAACCCAGGGATACTGCATCAATTGTTGTTTTAGTTGAGAGGTCAAAAATGTCTAGCGTGAAGTCACCACTTCCCTCATGATTTAGGCCGAATAGAGAAGTATAAAAATTCATGGATTGGTCCATGTATACCAATTGTCCCTCGGTGATGGCCCAGCGTTCAATTGCAATACTTATCTCACTACTTTCCTCAGAGGACTCAGTGGCCAACTGTTCTTCGGAGCTTTCCTCTGCTGCTTCGTCAGACTCTTTAGCAATGTCATAATTGGCGCTTCCGTCTGGAAGTACTAGAACAAAGATTCTTGGCTGATTCAGCAGGATTTCCTCTATCTTAATTTGCTCCCCTTTTATTGCTGACATCAAGTCGATCGTAATTTCGAAGTTGTCAACCGATACCAATGTATCTTCTGCAAACTCCTCGGCTCCAATAATACCAAAATCGCCAAGACTAACGGTAAGATCAGGGAAGTTGCTAATTAAAGAAATGCCAAAAGCATCTGTATCATAATACACTTTGGCATTCAAGCTTTCATCCATCGTTTGATCGATTGCCTGACGAATGTCATCCTTAAAAACAATAGGAAGGACGATTATGGAGGCAACAAGAACAACAAGGATGAAACCAAGAATAATGAAGAGTTTTTTCATGACGCTAGATTTAGAATGAAATTACTGATAATCCCATTCTTGATTCATAAACAAGAAAAAATTTAACAGAAAAGATGATCTATCTACTCAGTTTTACAAAAATGTCGTCCATTAATTGAAGTTGAATTTGGTCCTTGTCAACCGATTTAATTTGATAGGTCATTCCTGGGTTATTGGAATCATTATAGGTGAGCAAGGTATCGCTAGAAATACTCCATAGTTGTGTGTGCACTAACGTGTCAATAGCGAAAATACAACCAGGATAGCCATTGTTTTGTACAGTGAGGCTGTCTTCAGTAAAAATGAAAGCTCCATCCATGTAAAACTCCATATCCACAATTCCTTGATAGGAAGGTGATTCGGGGGGGGTGTGCCACTCTGCCTTCCATTCACCGATCCATTCGACGGGTCGTTCATTGTTTCTGCTAGCAGTAGAACAACTAGCAAGTAAAACCACTAAGATGGGATAAATCTTCTTCACTGGATTATTGTACTATTTTGGACATCAATAAACAAAAAAAGTCAGCTTCTAACTGACTTTCCTGTTGTTCGATTTTGATTATTTTATTTCAAATTCAACTCTTCTATTCTGACTTCTACCTTCTGGGGTTTCATTAGAAGCCTTAGGGCTAGTTTCTCCAAATGCTTTATAAGATAGCCTATCCCTGCTTATTCCGCTCCTAACAAAGAAGTCCATTACTGCTTTTGCTCTTCTTCCAGAGAGTCCAAGATTATAATCTTCGTCGCCGATGGAATCAGTATGTCCTTTTATGAGAATACCAGCGATTTTGTCCTGCTGGAGGTATTCCAACACGCGATTTAGCTCAGGGTACGAACCTGTCTTTAGCTCAGATTTGTCAAAATCAAAAAAGATGTTATTCAAGGTGATGGTTTCTCCTTTTTCGATTGGAATCAGATTGATATTTACGGAAACTGTATCTGACTCTTCGTAGTTAGTAAAGTCCAGGTTTTCGTCTTCCGATATGTATCCATCCGCTTCTCCAACAAGACCGTATCTAGCTTTGCCCTCAACAGTAAAAATGAAATTCCCTCTCTCGTCTACAGACGCTCTTCCAAAGTCTTGACCATCAGGAAGTCGTTCGATAAGAACCTTGGCATTTTCTACGGGTTGGTTAGTTTTCGAATCAACCACGAGCCCTTTTAGTGTAATTAAGACTTCTTTTTCTAAAAGGTGATCCACAGAGCTTGCCAATGCATTGTCAGCTAATCCATCGACAAAAAGGTCTGCAACCTTAAAGCTAAAGATGTCAGAGTCCTCACCTTCTTCCGATCTAGTGAAGTAAAGGTTCTGTCCAGTCGGAGGGATACTAAAGTATTCATCATCACCTTCCTTGTTGATTCCTGGTCCCAGATTCTCCGGTTCTGACCACCTGGTCCAAGTGTCATCAAGCTTAAATGATACATAAACATCTGCTCCGCCATAGCCTTTATAACCATCAGAAGAAAAGTAGAGGGTTTTGCCATCTTCTGCCATGAATGGGGATTCATCCTCGCCAGTGGTGTTGATATCAGCACCCAGATTCATCGGTTCACTCCAATTTCCGTCATCGCCTTTAAAGCTGACATAAAGATCTCTGGCACCGTAGGTATCATCTCTTTCAGCCGACAGTATCATTGCTTTACCACCTGCGGTCAAGAAAAAATCTGCATTGGGTGAGTAGTTATATTCATTTTCAATGTCGATGCCTACAGGAGCACTGAAGCTGTCTCCCTCTCGAGTGGATTGTGAGACTCCGGTATACATCCTACCCTTCTTTCCATATCGATTTCCGAGAATTAATGTCTCTTTCCCGTCAACGATGGAAATTGAACTGATGAAGTTTGGGCCTTGCGTATTCAATGGGGCACCTACATTTTTTGCTGGTTGCCATTCGCCGGTCTCCTCATCCAATTCGGAAACCCAGATATCCTCAGCATCATTGACTCCCCCTATATTTTCTGGATGAAACTGTCGAGAAAAGTACAATTTCTTACCATCAGGCGATACAATGGGACTATGCTCTTTGTATTCACTGTTGACATTCGTACTTAGTTTTTGAGCATCAATTGAGCTATTTACTCCGGCAGCAAGATTGATCAGCACATTAATAGGAATATTTGAGGCAGATATTCCAATCGCGTCAATCGCATTGTAGCCTTCGTTGACACTGCAGTCCAGGACAACTCTTATGGCTTGTATTTCATAAGAAGTCTCTTCAAAAAATAGATTGAGGAGTCTACTTTCTATTGGTAAATCCCTGGGTGTAAGCTCGAATAACTTGTACTCGTTATAATCCCGGTCATACCCATAAACTTCTTTGACTGCTCCTGGATTCTCAGATTCGGCAATGGCAACTTGTTTTGCCTTAATCGGGTTGCTGAAAGAAACCATAATGAACTCCCGCTTATTCTGGCTTTTTGGTCTCCAAGCATTGGGACTTTCACCCCCTTGCGGCGGCACGTTAGGTCTGTGGAGCACTTGAATGGCGGAGTATTCGTATGGGGAATATTCGGAAGAAATGTCGATTATTTGAGTCCCCCAGGAAACTGTTTCCTGCGATGATGCAGTACCCATCAGGTACAAGCCAAAAACGAATAAATATATCTTTTTCATGTTTCTAAATTAACGGCGGATAAACCTCACCTCAACTCGTCTATTTTGGGCTCTTCCTTCTGGTGTACGCTCCTCAGTTAATGGCTGGGTCCCACCAAAAGCTTTCGTAAATATTCTGTTTTTCTTTACTTTTTTGTCTATCAGGTAATTCTTGACAGCTTCAACCCTGGCTTGCGATAAACGTAAGTTCGCCTCGGCATTTCCTGCAAAATCCGTATGGCCTTCAAGCTGAATGATTAATGTAGAATTGGTTATCAAATAATCTGCCAATTCATCCAACTCCTGAAAAGAAGCTTCATTAATTCGATCACTTCCGCTACCAAAATTCAAATTCTCCAGTTTCCTCAACTCAATAATATCCTCCTTAATGTACAAGTCGACCTCCATTTCGTTGTCGATCGAGTGATTTTCCTGGTATTTGATGTATCCTGGTTTTGAGACGGAGAAGCTGTAGGTCTGCCCTTTTACAAGCTGAACTTCGTATTCACCAGAAGACGAAACGCTTACTAGACCCATGTCATCGTAATAGGGTAATTTTTCGTAGAGCAAACTTCCTGATATCGCTGTTGAGTCTTGCAGCTTTAGCATTTTACCTTTAACAGTAACGAGTGTATCGGTTGATTGAGCAACTACGGTCGATAGTGCTACGGCTACAAAAAATGTGGTGATGAATACTTTTCGCATTCGAATAAGGATGATAAAGCTCAAAATAATGCAAATATTTCCAGAAATTAAAGAATATTTTCTGTTTAGGCTTTGATAGTAGGTGCCTCCAGAACTCAGGCTTGAGACATAATTGGATTATTCAGGCAGTTTTGCAAGCAGCTTTTCCTCCTTGCCGATCTTGATCGCATCCAGTTGCTCAACGACCTTTTGGCTGGCATCCTGAAACTCATTCATTCGATCATCTTCAATTCCTTTTGATGAGGGAAGATCTACTTTTAATGCGTCTACTTGACGTCCATTTTTCCAGAATCTAAAGCAAAGGTGTGGTCCATTGGCAAGACCGGTGGCACCAACGTAGCCGATCGTCTGCCCTTGTGTAACTTTCACACCTGGTCGAATTCCTTTTGCAATTTTGGACATGTGCAGGTACTGTGTAGTATAATTACTATTGTGCTTTACTTTGACGTAATTGCCATTACCCCCGTGATATCTTGCCTCTAGTACGATTCCGTCACCAACGGTTCTGATGGGTGTTCCAGTGGGTGCGGCGTAGTCGGTTCCGAGATGTGCCTTGTATCTTTTTTGTACCGGATGAAATCTTCGCAATGAATACCTTGAACTAATCCGTGTATAGTTTAATGGCGCACGAAGAAAAGTCTTACGCAAGCTTTTTCCCTCCTCATCGTAGTATTCAGCCTTATTGTCCACTTTGAACGGAATTGCATAGTATTCCTTCTTCCAATGATCAAAGTAGGCCCCTCGTATTTCTCCAATGTCTACCACTTTATTGTCTACTACTTTTTCTTCAAAAATAATTTTGAATCGATCTCCCTTAGCAATTCGAAAGAAATCAACCTGCCAGGCAAAAACATCAACCAGTCTATTAACCAGCAAGGGAGATGATTCTTGTTCAAGGATGGCATTGTAAACGGATGAACTGATTTCTGCTGCGATGGTCCGCTCCCTTATTTCCACAGGTTTTTGGAACAGTTCAGCGTAAATGGAGTCATGGAAATGGTACACGACATATTCTGAAAGTGATGGCTCAAAAATGAAGTATCTCACAGAAGAAAGTGAATCTTGTTCATGGACAATGGCATACTTTGACCCTGCCTTAATTTTCCTGACATCGTATACTTTCTTAGATTTTTTTGACAAAACATGAAGGTCTGCTCCGGACACATTGAAATCACTTAAAATCTCCGAAAGGTTTTGGTTCCATTTGACTTTGCCTTCAACTATTTCAAAGGAATCTACTGGAATATTGTAGTACAACGTTGGTAAATTAATATCATCGAGTACTATTTCCGAGATCGATTGATCTACATCTTGCTGCTGACATCCGAATGTCAAGAAAAGAATAATTAATGCCTGTACAACTTTATTCTGCATGCGTAAAGTTTTCCAACTGGGGAATGTGATCAAAAAATAAAACTTGTGGATGGTTTATCTCTAAAAGACTACTGGAGTGCAATTGCTGATGCAAAAGTGTCCAAATAATCATCAAAATTCAAATAGTGATCAGTTTCGCTTCATTTGAGCAAACTGGTCATAGAAATAGGTAATTGTTTCAATGCCTCGATAGTAATTGAATAATCCGTAGCTTTCATTTGGTGAGTGTATGGCATCCTCTTGCAATCCAAATCCCATCAATACGGAGTCAATTCCCAGTTCTTTTTGAAAAAGGGCTACAATTGGGATACTTCCTCCTTCCCTCATCGGAATCGGCTCTTTTCCCCAGGTCTTCTTCATAGCGGCAGCGGCTGCCTTATAACCAAGTGAGTCGGTTGGGGTCACAGATGCCTCACCTCCATGATGCGGTGTCACTTTAACCTTAACATGAGGTGGTGCCAAGCTGAGAAAATGCTTTGTAAACAAATCGGTAATTTCGCTACTTACTTGATTTGGTACCAAACGCATGGAAATCTTTGCGAAAGCTTTTGAAGGTAAAACAGTTTTAGCCCCTTCGCCAATGTATCCACCCCAGATTCCATTCACATCAAGTGTAGGTCTAATTCCTGTTCTTTCAATGGTTGTGAATCCCTCTTCGCCCTTTTCCGATTCGATTTCCAATTCACTTTTATATTGATCAAGATCGAAGGGAGCCTGATTCATTTTTTCGCGATATTCTTTAGAAAGTACCTGCACTTTATCGTAGAAACCAGGAATGGTAATTTCACCTTTATCATTTTGCAAGGAAGCGATCATCTGGCACAAGGTATTAATGGGATTGCCCACCGCTCCTCCAAAAGTTCCAGAGTGGAGGTCCTTATTAGGTCCAGTCAATTCGACTTCCAAATAACTTAAACCCCTCAAACCTACTGTGATGGATGGCGTTTCATTACTAATGATGTGGGTGTCAGAGATGATAATGACATCGGCTGCCAGTTTTTCTTTATTCGATTTTACAAAAGTCTCTAGATTTTCAGATCCAACTTCTTCTTCGCCTTCGATCATAAACTTCAGATTGCAAGGAAGAGAATCCGTCTTTAACAGACTTTCATAAGCCTTGATGTGCATATAAAATTGACCCTTGTCATCTGCGGATCCTCTGGCATAAATTCGTTCACCTTTGACAACTGGATCGAAAGGTGCGGAATCCCAAAGTTCATACGGATCAGCTGGCTGCACGTCATAGTGACCATAAACCAAAATGGTAGGAAGCGAGGGATTGATAATGTGCTCTGCGTAAACGATTGGATGACCGGAGGTTTCGCAAATTTCTACCTTTGTGCCTAGCTCTTTGAATCGATCTTCAATAAAGTTAGCAGCTCTTCGAACATCTTCTTTAAATTTTGAATCTGCACTTACTGAAGGAATTTTAAGTAAGTCAAGGAGTTCATTTAAGAATTTGTCTTTGTTTTCTTCTTGGTAGGTAAATGCATTCATCTGAAAATATTTTTTAACAAAATTAACCGATGAAGGGGTAAAATATCCTCAACTATTCAAATCCGAAACCATCGTCATCATCTTCTTCGATGGTGTCCAGATTTTCGTCTTCAACGTTGATGTCGTCCGGAGAAATTAAGTTGTAGGGCTCTTTAATACCAAAATAATTTAACCTGAAGTCATTGATAAAGCTCAGTGTTTCATTGACGGTGCCAACTGCTAAAACCAACTCTTCAGGCTTTGCCTTGTCTACATTGGATTTACTTTGAATTGTCTCATTGAACTTTTCGTTTGAGGAGTACATGATCAGCTGATTTGTTGAATAGCCGATGTAATACCATATACCTGGGGCGGCCTGTATGAATAGATTGAAAATATCGGCCCCTGTTTCATCTTTCTTAATTTCAAGAAAGCCATCAAGCTTGGCATTGATGTCGTCTCTTGTGATATGAGAAACGCCAATTCTTGAAGTATTGTGCCAAGCATGCAGACTTTGATCCCATTTCATTTTTACGCCGGAAATGAAAATAGTCTTTTCAAGTTCACGGTCCACCTCAACGAGTGGTACATATTCTTTCAAACTTTTTTGTTCATATTCTTGAGCCACCTTCTCATAAGTTGTGTTCGCTAGTTTATTGAGAAGCCCAACCTCAATCTTATTGGCAAGTGGAGGTCCGATTCTTTGAATGATATCTGTCAAATCTGAGGCCATTTCCACCATTGCAGTGTTAGGCGCATCGGACAAATTGATTGAAAGCATACAGTCTCCTGATACCTCGCCCGATTCCCGATTCCCTACTCCTAGGATGGATGATCTAATATTTAGCTGTGTGTTTCCAGCGCTTATAAAATCAATAGGGCCTTCAAAAATTACATTTTGGGACTGCTCATTGTAGATCATGGTATGGCCTCCAAATGAGCTACCATCAGTTTTGGATGGGGTCTCAATGACATAGTTCTTGGTAGAATCATCATAGAAAAGTACGCCGCTTGCAGTATAAATATCGGCGTCTTCGCTGGAAGCTTTTTTCTCGACAAACGTATAGTACAGATCATCTCTGATCTTGTTGCTATGCAAACCAACATTTACTCGCTGACCCCCATCAAAGGTTGCATCGTCAATCCTAAGCCTAACTTTTCTTTCTTCTTCGGTTCTTTTGAATTGTACCCATTCGTCATATTCAGGATCTTGAAAATTTAGTTTTACAAATCCGTCCAAATCCAGGGAGGGTTTAGAAGCATACATGGTCACAGAACCTTTGTAAAGGAATCCGTTTGAAATAATTACATTTTGACTTTCCAGGACCTCACCACCAGAAACGGTCATTAATTTGGTGGCAAAATTTCCTCTGCGATCGGGTTCTCCCACTGGCACTTCCTGCAATTCAAAACTGTCAAACCGAATGTCGAAGGTATCTGACTCGACAATTTGCTTGTAGTAAGCATTTCCCTCAAACTTATTTCGGGAAAGTATCCTGATGTTGGCCCGGTCCAAATAGTGATAACCATTCAAGGTATCGATAATGATTTCTGAATTGTTGAATTCCTCAAGAACCGAATTAGCTAAAATGGTGGTTTCATTTCCTTCTGGAATAATTTTGGAATCGGCAACAACGATAAATGGGATTCCTTGCACATTAAGCTCTTGACTATTAATGTCGTAAATAGCCTTTTCACCATTGAAGACCAGTGAGTCAAGTTCTTCCCTTGTACTGAAAAAGTAGGAGTCATTGATATCAACGTTTGCAGGTTTAGTCATTGTAACGACAGAGTCTTTAAGGTCCCAAACTGCGGATGTGATAGAGGTCTTCATCTGGGCATAGGGAAAAGAAATTGCGGCAACGCCTGACTGTTCAGGTTTCACAGTTGCTGTGTTAGTGGTCAGGTCAAAGTCAAGCCTTATATCCTCTCCCGCCATTGCGGGCTTGTCTGGGATATCTGAAAGCACTTCAAAGGAGGCATGTCGAGCAGAGTATTCAAACTCTTTGAACGATAATTCTTTTGAAGTTGACTTCGAGCCACGTGTGAGCATTGTTCCACCTCCATAAACACCACCTGTCGTAATATTTGCAAATCCTTCAAGTGTGGCCGTAGAGTTATAAAATTCAAAAGGATCACCAACAGTATTCAAGTACATACTGTCCTTTCGCGGTAACCAATACATGTCAAATTCGCCAAGGGTGGCTTCGGGGAAACTAGCGCCTTTGTAAGTTCCTGGACTAATTAATCCACTGGTACCATCTGAAGTCACTGAATCAGGATAGTAAATAAAGTCGTCGGAATAAATGGTGGTGGTCAGGAAATCAATCTGTCCGTAACCCCTCATTCCCTGGTTGCTAAGGCGTATCTCGTTGTAAGTTGTAGCCTCTGTTCCATATAGGTTATAACCTTCCTCTGGTATTTGGTGGACAAACCCGAGAGATCTATCTTCCTGGACATGCAGCGTCTCTTCAAAGCTTGGAAAAATTCCTCCCGAGTTAAACGTACCTTCGAACGAAATGCTCTCCCCATCAGAACGTTCGAGGCTGTCCATTTCGAAGGGTGGAATGATGAATCGCACAGACTTATCATATGCACCATCAAGAATCTCTTCTCCATCAAAATAAACAACTGCATCACTATCCGAATTGAAGTACGGGTATCTGGTATTTCTGTATTTTCCTGATTTATTTGATGGGTCTGCCAAATAAAGAGTTCCTGAGGTTCCGGTAATTTCATTGTTCAATGTGGCGGTTTCGTATTCTGATTCAGAATCCGTAGAATCCCTTAGAGGTACCGTCAGCCTCATCGAGTCGATGCTAGGCATGTTAAACAAAAATTCCTTATAATCGAACTCGTGTGCCTTTCCTTTATATTGAAAATCGCCGGCATGAACCATTCCGTCAAATTCTAAATTTCTACCTTCCAGAATTGTGACGGTACTGTCCTCAGGTTCGGCAAAAATTTTGTAGTCCGAGGTGAGATAAAACCGACGGACTCCCTTGACCTTTAGCTGACCACTGTCGAGACGAATAAATCCATTCGCACCGTTTTTTATTTTCGATGGTAACATAAGATTATCGTAATCCACTCGCTGGGCCGAAGAGTTGTAGTAGTGGAAGGCCTTGGGATAGAGCTTCAGAAATCCACTTGATTGATCATAATCTGCAAAACCATACTGAGAAAGTATTTTGCCGGCAGCTTTTGCATAGTTTTCATCTATTTCATACTCAAGTGCTAATTCACCAACATAGAATTCTGTTAGGTCATACTTTTGAGCATAGTATACCGTCGCATTCAAAGGGTGAAAATCAAGAAAATTTCCCATCTTCTTATACCTGATGTTGTCGAAAAAGTCCTCAGATTCGAACGTAGCAGGAAGCAGATCCTTAGCATCCATAATTTCCACAGCGATGGAATCTCTCTCCATGTTCCAAGTGATCAGATCAACGTTCAGACTGATATCAAAATAGGTGGATCGATACGGCTTTGTGTCGGTCAGTCTGAGTATTTTGAGTTCTCTCGTATTTAGATCATATTTTGCCTTTACAGAGTTGTGGTAGATTGAATCGTTTCCGTGAAAAATAGTTGCAGATCCATTGTTCATGAACATGAGGGTATCACCAAGAACAATTTCCTGCGATTTCAGCTGCACAGTATTTCCCCTTCCATCTAAAATAGAAAGCACTCCATCCTCTCTTGATATCGATTTTCCAATGAGCCGGTTTCCACGTAATTGAATACCTCCTTTGTAGCTGACCTTTTCATCTTTCAGTTTTACAGAAATGCCTGCGTTGTTGGAGGTGAATATCGGGTATTGATTAAGTTGTCTTTTAGGTCTGGGAGTGCTTTTAAACTCAAACGTACCTTCAATCGCATCGGCACCAAAAAGTTCTGCATACTGTAGTTTAGCGTTAGGAGTCCAGAAATCCGGCCGATCCTTTTCAATATGAAAGTCCTCAAGTTGGATGGTTGCTCCCCTGAAATTTTTGTTTCTGCCTGGCCAAACAATGGAGCCTTGTTTTCCTACTAGCGTGCGATCCTTCAACAGATAGCTTCCATTTACACTTTTAATTCGTAAGGAATCAAAAGGAGTTGCCATCAGTACTAAAGAGCTGATCAACTCGATAGCAGGACCTTCTCTTGCAGGGGGATTATACCTGTTTTTTCTTAGGGCTAAGTGGTCTTGAACTATAGGAGTATACAGAGGCCTTTCGGGTTTTACAATTTCATTTGTGCTGGATTCAAAGGAATCTGTTCCCCAAGAATCTGTGTTGCTGTCCCAACTATCATCGGAGCTTCCCCATCCATCTTCATCAGTATCCCAGGAATCTCCCCAACCTCCGTCGTCATTATTATCCCAGGAATCGTCTGAGCCTCCCCAAGCGCTGGAACCCCAATCATCCTCACTACTCTCCGAGCTTTCATTTGAGCTACTCCAGGAATCTGCGGTGCTCCAACCACTTTCTTGCGTGTCCGACTCAGTGGTTTCAGTTAGATCTTCTTCGACTGCTTGTACTTCCTCTTCTTCTGGTGAAGCAACGAATTCATCCAGTAGGTTAAAGGTATACGTGCCTTCAGTTGCTTGAACTACCAGGTTTTTGTCCAGGCTCAAGTATCGCCTGGCAAAGAAGATATTCAATCCGAATAGAAACTCCCGATATTCTGATTTCGGCATCGTCTCAAGTACTTGCTCATTGATTTCAAGCACTTTGTTCAGCTTATCTCTTTGAAGGTTTTCCTGGGCAACAGAATACGCCAGATAAGTGAAATAATGATAGAAGTATGGATAAAACTGATACCCCTTCTTTTGCATTTTTAAGGCAATTTGGTGTACCCTGTCTTGCTGCAATGACGTGAATTTACCGTCCCACGCATTTTTGAAATCAAACGCGATTTTTTTAGCGGGTTCTGTGCCGACGGCCTGAAGCCTGCTAATGGCTTGGGCTCTGAACTCATCCTTGTCGTCGGAAAACCGCTGAGCACGCACACCAGATACTAGCAGACAAAATGCTAGGGTGCCTATGAAATATCTCAATAACGCTGGCATTAGAGGTTTAAAGATATGGATAACTCGTTTGTTCACAGGTAAATAGACGTCTGTTTTAGACGGACTGTTTAGAAAAAACGAGCATAGCCCAATTATCTTTTACTGATTGAAACTTCTTTACTAATGCATGTTTGTTGGCTTCACGTATTAGATCATCGATATCTTCTGAATAAAAACCACTAATTAGCAAGGTTCCCTGCCATTTGATCAGGCTGGAATATGAACTCATTTGAGTTTGTAGCACATTTTTGTTGATGTTGGCAATCACAATGTCAAATTGTTTTTCATCAAGGTCATGAATTTCCTTCTTATAAAGTTGATACTTGCGAATCTTATTCAGTTCAAAATTTTCTGAACTGTTTTCGATACACCACTCATCGATATCGGTCGCTACAATATCAGAGGCTTCTCTTTTGCTCGCCATTATCGCGAGCACTCCGGTTCCCGTTCCAACGTCGAGCACTCGTTTGCCACGATGATCCAATTTCAGTTGATAGGCAAGGATTTGATAGGTTGTAGCATGATGACCGGTACCAAATGACATTTTCGGCGTAACGATGATTTCATATTCGAACTCTGGTCTTGGTTCGTGAAAAGAAGCTCTGACAATGCACTTGTTTTCGATGATGACAGGGCTATAGTTCTTTTCCCACTCTAAATTCCAATTTACCTTTTCTTGCTCTTTTACCTTGTAAGTAACGTTGGGAAATTGATCAAAGAAGCCCCTGACTTCTTCCCCATTGAAAGTTTCAGTTTGACAACTTCCCTCCAACCCGTCTTCAAATTCCTGAAAGGAATCGAAACCCATTTGAAAGAGTTCGGAGATAATATATTCGACGAGTGACTGCTGACAAGTCACTCTGATGGAAATGTAATCCACAGCTAGTCTATTGCCTTGACGATGTCGGTAAAATCCCTTGACTTAAGGCTTGCACCGCCAATCAAACCACCATCTACGTCTGGTTGAGAAAAGATCTCTTGTGCATTTCCAGGTTTGACACTTCCTCCATAAAGGATGGAAATGGAGTCGGCAGTGTTTTGATCATATCTATCGGCAAGTTGAGTTCGAATGAACTGATGCATTTCCTGAGCTTGTTGTGCTGATGCAGTTTTGCCTGTACCAATTGCCCATACAGGTTCATAAGCGATAATCACCTTTTGCACGTGTTCTGTTTCTAAATCAAACAATGCTTCCGAAATTTGTGATCCAACCACCGTTTCATGGTCGCCTGATTCGCGAGATTCAAGCTTTTCTCCACAACAATAGATGGGTTGGAGTCCATGGCTGATTGCATGCAGAATTTTTGCATGAAGCAGTGAGTCTGTTTCACCAAAATATTCTCTTCTTTCCGAATGACCTAAAACGACATACTCTGCGCCTACAGACACTAACATGGAGGCTGAAATTTCACCCGTATAGGCACCACTTTCGGCCTCATGGCAGTTTTGTGCGCCTAGCGAAATAGATTCTGCTGACCCAATTAAGCTTTGAATCCCAGGAAGATGGACAAACGGAGGAATGAGTACGATATTGACGTCATTAGTAACCTCATCCTGTACCATATGAATAACTTCTGAAGCAAGTTTTTTTCCTTCGTCAATGGAGCAGTTCATTTTCCAGTTTCCAGCTACAATATTTTTTCTCATGATTCTAAATTTCTGTTGATGCAATGATACTAAGCGACAGGCAGTAATGTCGCAAATGAGCCAATGGAATCAATCGATTGCCAATTATTTTCCAAATGTTTAGTGAATGTGCTTTTCCCGCCATGATTTTTGAAAATGTCATAATAAAAGATGACTTGAGTTCTACTGAAGCCATATAATCAAGATTACTACGTACAAGTACTTAGGCATTATTCATAAGACGATTAAGGGGGATGCGCTTATTATTTTAACTCAGAATTCTGAGTCAATTTGTAACATATCCAACTGTCTAATAATAAGCCACATGAACAAACTTGAGAAATTTAGAACCATGGTCAGACTCGCATTAGTCGATGACCAATTCGAAACGAAGGAAAAAGAATACATTCAAGATCTTGCCAAGATGCATAAGGTATCCAACGAGGATTTGGATCAGATTATTGAAGAGGAACTTGAGAACAAAAGTGAATTTGCTCCTGTATTAAGAAACCTCGATTATGACGGTAAAATTGAAGTACTTTCTGACTTGGTTAGAATGATGAAGGTCGATGGAGAAGTCTACTTAAGTGAAATCAAATTTTGCGAAGCAATCGCGAAGAGTCTTGGATTCAAGCAAAAATCAATTGGTTTCCTTGCTGAGAACATCCATAAAGATCCAAACATAGCTCCCAACTGGATGCTTATTCAAACCAAGATGCGTAAGTATGTAGCCTGAATCTGGCTATTTGAAGTACTTGTATCATTTCCAAGATTGTCGCAATGAATAACGTAGCGAAATTCAAAGCGCTCATCGGACTGGCAAAGTCAGATGGTGAATTTGATATGCACGAGAAGCTTTTTATCAGCTACTTGGCAGAGAAGCAAGGGATCTCATTAAAAGAGTTGAAAGTTCAACTCCAGAAGAGCGAAAAAATGAGTGATCTCATTATGGATCTCTCATATGAAGAGAAAGTTGATATACTTGTCTATTTGGTCAAACTGATGAAAGCAGATGGAAAAGTGGTGATGAGCGAAATCAATTATTGTGAAAAAATTGCTGAATCATTTGGTTTTGCAGCTCAGTCCATCGGTTTTCTGTCTGGTTCATTAAATGACAATCCGAGAATTGATCCAAACTTCAGCGTTATCAGGAACGGGATGCAAAAATATCAATTGAAAGAAGAGTAGACTAGATCAAAAGCTTTTCCTTGAGATACAAAGCAGTGTGATTATCAGTTTCTAAAATCAGATCCTCAGGAAGTCCAGCAAAACAGAGCTGTCCACCTTCTTCACCGCCTTCTGGGCCAAGATCAATAATCCAGTCTGCATTCTTGATTATCTCCGTATTGTGCTCGATGATAATTACGGAGTTTCCGGCGTCTACCAGAGCGTTGATCGCGTCCAGAAGTTTCTTGATGTCGTGAAAGTGCAAGCCGGTGGTGGGCTCGTCAAAAATGAATAAAATATGATCTGTATTATTTGATTTATGACCCTTAGCAAGAAACGAGGCAAGTTTGACACGTTGTGCCTCGCCGCCACTCAATGAGTTAGACCCCTGACCAAGCTTGACATATCCCAAGCCCACATCAAGTAAGGGCTGCAGCTTGTTAGTGATTGATGAATGTCCTTCGAAAAATGTGAGTGCCTCCTCGACAGACATGTCTAAAACATCTGCAATATTCTTTCCATTGTAGGTTACCTCCAAGATTTCCTTCTTAAATCGCTTTCCCCCGCAAGCCTCGCAGGTCAGGTGAAGGTCAGCCATGAATTGCATTTCTATTTTTACGGTCCCTTCACCTTCACAAACCTCGCACCTTCCTCCATCCACATTGAACGAGAAATGAGCAGGTTTGAAGTTGTTTTGTTTGGATAGCTGTTGTTCGGAGTAAAGCTGACGAATTCCATCATAGGCTTTCACGTAAGTAACTGGGTTAGAACGAGAACTTTTTCCAATGGGGTTCTGGTCAACAAACTCTATTTGAGTAATTTTTTTATAGTTACCGCTTAGGTTGTCATACTTTCCTGAGGTTTCGCCAAGAACACCAAGTTGCTTTCCTATGGCCGGATGTAAGATTTTTCTGACCAACGTTGACTTTCCACTCCCACTAACTCCAGATACCGCAGTAAGTACTCCCAAAGGAAACTCCACGTTAATATTTTTCAAATTATTTTCTCTGGCTCCTTCGATCAAAATCGAGGATCTCCAGGGCCTTCTTCTTTCTGGTACGTCGATATGTTCATCACCACGTAAGTAGCGAGCGGTGTAAGACTTGGTTTTCCCATTAAGCTGGGATATGTTGCCTTGGAATACGAGCTCCCCTCCGTGAATGCCTGCGTCTGGGCCAATGTCAATGATTTGATCTGCCGCTTCCATCACTTTTTCTTCATGCTCTACTACGATCACCGTATTTCCTACATCTCTTAAACTATGTAGCACTTCTATGAGACGATCCGTATCTCTAGGATGCAATCCAATGCTGGGCTCATCCAAAATATACATGGAACCCACAAGAGCGCTTCCCAATGAGGTAGCGAGCTTGATTCGTTGAAATTCTCCTCCTGAAAGCGTATTCGTAAGTCTATTTAAAGTCAAATAGCCCAGGCCCACTTTGTCCAGGTAGGTGAGCCTATTTTTGATCTCATCTAAAACTCGTTTTGCAATGTTCTGGTCGTAATCTGATAATTGTATGGAATTGAAAAAAGGGAGCAACTTATTGATTGGCATTAACACCAGATCAGTGATTGAGTGATCTGCCACCTTTACGTATCCGGCATCTTTCCTAAGCTTTGTACCTCTACAGTCGGGGCAAGTTGTTTTACCTCGATATCTCGAAAGCATCACACGGTACTGAATTTTATGAAGCTTGGACTCTAAGTGAGCAAAGAAGGCATTCAAGCCATCAAAGTACTCATTCCCACTCCACAATAACTCATATTCCTGCTTTGTAAGTTCCGCGATCGGTCGATGAATAGGAAAGTCAAATCGAATGCCGTCTCTAAGTAATGGTTCAGCCCAGGCTTTCATCGTTTCTCCTCTCCATGGCGCAATTGCCCCATCATACACCGACAAGTTTCTATCAGGAATAACCAGATCAGGATCAATTCCAAGTATTTTTCCAAAACCTTCGCATCTTTTACAAGCGCCATAAGGATTATTGAAGCTGAAGAAATTGACTGAGGGCTCTTCAAATAGAATACCATCGAGTTCAAACTTGTCAGAAAAACTCTTTTTTTCTGCCCCAAGAATCTGAACGTTACAATCGCCTTCGCCCTCATAAAACGCGGTCTGTATCGAATCTGACAATCTAAACTGCGTAGCTTCATCACGCTGGACCACTGCCCGATCAATTAGAATTTCAGTCTGCGAAGTAGATTCTGCTTCCGTACGGAGCAGATCTTCGATAAATGAAACTTCTCCATCTACGACCACCCGGGTATACCCTTTGCTCATTAGGATTTCCAGTTCCTTGGCGTAAGATCTTTTGGAACTTGTCTTAAGCGGGGTGGTGATTAAAACCTTAGCACCCTCATCATGGGAAAAGATAAAGTCTACTACATCTGAAACAGTGTCTTTTTTCACCTCATTGCCCGAAATTGGAGAAATAGTCCTCCCGATTCTGGCAAAAAGTAATTTTAGGTAATCGTAGATCTCCGTAGTAGTTCCAACCGTAGATCGAGGATTTTTTGTAGTCACTTTTTGCTCGATCGCAATGGCTGGAGCAACGCCCTTTATATAGTCTACCTCAGGTTTTTCCATCCGTCCGAGAAATTGGCGGGCGTAAGAGCTGAGGCTTTCTACATACTTTCTTTGACCTTCGGCAAACAAGGTATCAAAGGCAAGGGAGGATTTGCCTGACCCTGAAAGTCCGGTGATCACCACGAGTTCATCTCTTGGAATTGCGACGTCAAGGTTCTTTAGATTGTTGACTCGGGCTCCTTTAATGAGTATGTACTCTCGCGGATCTAGTTTGTCAATGTTACGCTCCATTATTCAATTAATATTCAAATAAACTGACAGTATAATTCAGCAGTTCATCATTTCCCACTTTTCCGTGGCCAGGTATCGCAAAATCTATGTCGTAGGTTGATAGTATGGATGCTACCGTCGTAGACCATTCCGAAGTATCTGCCTCTGCCAGATACCCTTTACTTGCTCCGATCGACTTGATCAGGCAGCCTCCAAAAAGTACCTTTTCAGATGGATAGTAAGCTACCACATTATCCTGAGTGTGGCCTGCTCCGAAGTATGAAATATCTATGGTCTCATTTGCTAATTGAAATTTTAATTCGCCATTGAATGAGGTAGCCGCTAATTCCAGACTGTCTGTATTTGCAAGATCAATAGTTTGTGCACTGGCCCAGGCAGGGATCTGATGCTCACTGAAAGCTGCAATACCCCCAATACAGTCATTGTGATAGTGTGTTGGAATAACTGCGACAATAGCATAACCAAGGGATTTCTGAACAAAATTAATCAACTCTTCAGCTGAGGCATTGCTCGTTGGAGTGTCAAATATGAGTGCCTCTTTTCCATCCACGAAAATTGCACCATTGCAGTTGACCTTGCCAAAACCAAAGGTGCGGAGATAGGAGGTGTGAATAAACACCCGTTCTGTTACTCTTTCCACTTTCAGAATATGGCTTTCATATAGAGACGTATCCTTCGTCCGACATTCAAAAAGCAGAAAAAGGATGATAAATTGTAAAGTTTTTTCCAAAAGATCCAACCATTTTAGGGGTCTACCTGTCTAACAAACACTAATGAATAAAATTCTCTGGGGAGTGAGCAAAAGTAAACTGTTGATTCTCTCGGAGCATTCAAATTTCATTCTGATAACACAAATTTTTTTCAAACCTAAAAACACTGCAATATGATATAGACCTCTACGTTAACAAACTGGTGAACTACATGAATAAGACAGATTTGAATGATAGCGACTTGCTATCTCTCTATATCGGAGGAAACGAAGAGGCTTTTGAGGAACTTCTCAATCGTCATAAAGACAGGGTTTTTACCACCATTTATTTGATTGTAAAAGATAGGTACACTGCCGAGGACCTGATGCAGGAAGTGTTCATTAAAGCAATACGTACCATTAAATCAGGAAGATATAATGAAGAAGGAAAGTTCCTTCCATGGGTCCTAAGGATCGCCCACAACCTATCAATCGACTATTTCAGAAAGTCAAAACGATATCCAACCATTATCATGGAGGATGGAAGTAGTGTTTTTAATTCCCTTGAATTTTCTGAAACGACGATTGAAGATGAACATGTTAAGCAAGACACCTATAATCTACTAAAAGCTTACATCAAGGACTTACCTGATTCCCAACGTGAGGTTTTGATTATGCGTCATTACATGAAGATGAGCTTCCAGGAAATAGCTGAAGCAACTGACGTCAGTATCAATACAGCACTAGGTAGAATGAGGTATGCTTTGATTAATTTAAGAAAGAAATTTGAGCAAACACAAAACGCCTATGACAAAAACCTTTACAGAAGAT
>CAZQDI010000049.1:0-24977 GCA_964591785.1 uncultured Roseivirgaceae bacterium | reverse complement strand
TTGCTAGATCAATTGGTTTATTTTCTGCATTTTGCAAAAATCCATGAAAAGGACTGAGAAACTTTCCAAGTGGTGGTATCGCTGTGCCGCCAACGACAAGTCTTGAGTTAAGAGTAATTGCAATTGCTAAGGTCAGGATGAGCGGGAAAACAAACCTAAATGTTTTCATTAATCTCTACTAGATTTAAACTGATTGGAAGGAAATATTTTGGATTGTAAAATATAAAGAATATTCGGAATGTCTATATCTAAAAGGAGCTTCAAAGGGATTTATGTTCTGTACATAAAGGCTTTTTTTGATTTTTTGGCAGCACTTATATCTATCCTGTTATTGGGTCCTTTGCTTTTGACTGTGTTTGTGATACTCTACTTTCACTTTTCTAAAAATCCGATTTTTAAACAAAATAGAATTGGAAAAAATGGGAAGCCATTTATGCTACTTAAGTTTAGAACCTTTAGAATTGATGATAACTACAATTCGATCAGCGGGCTAGGTGGGTTCTTGAGACGCACCTCCATAGATGAGTTGCCACAATTACTTAATATCCTTGCAGGAAAGATGTCCTTTATTGGTCCTCGTCCTTTGCTACCAGAATACAAAGAATTTTACTCTGCAACGGAGTGGAAGCGACATGAAGTAAAACCAGGATTGACCGGGCACGCTCAGATTAAATTGGGAAGCTCTCCAGATTGGGAAGCAAGGTTCAATTGTGATCTGGAATATATTCACAGAATCTCCTTCTTGTTTGATTTGAGTATAGCTTTGAGGACAATCCTATTTCTTTTAAGTAAAAACAATAACTTGAACGCCAACGAGGAAGTAGCGCGATTTGATCAATACGTAAAGAACAAATGAAAGATCCAATTTATTTGTCACCTCCTAATATTGATTCTTCTGAAACCATAGCAATTTCGGAAGCCCTTGAAAGCGGTTGGGTTGCTCCAATTGGTCCAAAACTTGATCAGTTCGAACGAATTCTCTCCGATTATTTTGAAGGGCGAAAAGTACTGCTGTTAAATTCCGGCACAGCTGCGCTGCACTTATCCTTGATCTTATCAAATGTTGGATTTGGCGATATAGTTTTGACAAGTACTCTAACTTTTGCTGCCTGTGCAAACGTGATCCGATATCAAAATGCGATTCCAGTTTTTATCGATAGTGATCTTGAGACATGGAATATGGACCCTGATGCTCTGGAATCTTATCTTCAGTCAACTTCCCATAAACCTAAGGCGATCATAGTGACTCATCTATATGGGGTGGCAGCGAAGGTCTCTGAACTGAAATCTATTGCAGATAGGTATCAAATAGCGCTGATCGAAGATGCAGCAGAGTCATTAGGATCATTTTATCATGACAAACCCGTGGGTACGTTTGGTGATTTTGGGGTCATTTCCTTCAATGGAAATAAAGTCATTACAACGAGTGGGGGTGGGGCATTGATCTGTGATGAATCCAACTACAAACTCGGACGCCATTTAGCCACACAGGCAAATAAAGGAATTAGAGAATACGATCATGATCAAGTTGGTTACAACTACAGAATGAGTAATGTCTTAGCAAGTTTAGGTGAATCGCAGT
Organism: uncultured Roseivirgaceae bacterium; assembly: GCA_964591785.1. Lineage (GTDB taxonomy): Bacteria > Bacteroidota > Bacteroidia > Cytophagales > Cyclobacteriaceae > Ekhidna. Next base: position 23,395 of record CAZQDI010000049.1, on the reverse strand, counting down.
TTGGTAAATTGCAGCGGTTCATCAAACGAAAGCGTGAGATTTACAAACGCTATTCTGAGGAGCTGTCGGAATTTTTTGCTTTTTCTCAAGCTAATCCTGGGGGCAAGTCTAGCTACTGGCTTTCAGTCGGATTACTGAAGATCTCTTTGGAACCGCGCGAACTGATTGAGGAACTTGAGAAAAAGAATATTGAAAGCCGTAGGTTGTGGAAGCCCCTTCACCTACATCAGGCATTTGAAACGTTTCAATACTTTGGTGACGGAATAGCTGAAAAATTATTTGATAAAGGGATTTGTTTGCCTTCAGGTACTGGATTGACTGACCATCAGCAGACGTTTGTTATTCAATCAATATGGACTTTTTTCAAAAAAAAGAGGCTAATAAGCTGATGGCTTTTTTATTACAGCTTTATCTCTACCTGAGAAAATACCAGGAGGAATGAACAGTTCAGCCTTAATTGAAATAAGTAAAAACTGATCGTTATCGGAAGAATCTCCTCTTCGAGCTCCTGGTTGAATCTGATCGTAAAAGGTTGTGTTTAGCACACCTACTTCATCTTTACGATCAGCCAAAAATTCTGCAATAGAGTTATCGAAATCAGTTCCATAGTTGGAAGAAACATCATCTAAATAGTCAGTAAAGGCAAGATGATAGAGTACTTCAAAGTTTACATTCAGAAATTCATTTATTCTAAATTTTGCCCCAACTCCTAATGGAACGGTAAACGCCCATTTGCTATAGGATACGCCTTCGGTTTGTGCTTCTCTTAGTAAGAAACGTTCATTGTTGAAATCGGCGGCAGGATTGTATTGTAGATATCCGATTCCTGTAGTGAAGTACGGATCGAATACCCAACGTTTATGATAATCTCCTCGGTAGGGCTTTAAGTAATAAATACCATCCAACCTTATTTGAAAGTTGCGAGATTCAAATGAAAGATTTCGTTGACGTTCAAAAGAATCAAATGGAGCATTGGAATCTTTTCCCTTGAGTGTAAAATAGTTCGCTTCAATTCGTGTTGCAAATTTGCTCAATAGCCGTGCTTCAATTCCGGCGCTTATGAGAGAGGGTTGCGAATTAATGTCGCTGTCATAATTGAGCTCTCCAAAGTAGGTAGAAGTGCCGGTTCCTAATGAAAAAGAGAAGTACCTATCATTAAACTGCCACGACAAGAAATTCTGTGAGGAGGCTTCAAATAAACCGAGAATAAGAATAACAGGAAGGAGTCGTCTCATTTAGTTCCAAAAATAAATGCAGAAATGTTTCTAGCCGGTCGGCTAGAAACAATTTCTACAAATAATCACCCTAATCGTTTATTTATGCTGATTGAAACTTTTGAATAACAATTCTGAGAACTTATGAAACCATAGCTGGCTGATTTCATTACAATATTAGCTGAGTTTCACACCTGATTTTAGGAGGGTATTATACTATATTCAGATAAGCAAAATACTTATAGCAAGTAATGACGTCGCAGTTCAATAACACAAAATGCCCCATAATTGAATTATGAGGCATTTCTATGTGAGGCGCTGAGCGGATTCGAACCGCTGTAGAAGGTTTTGCAGACCTCTGCCTAGCCACTCGGCCACAGCGCCCTATTTACCATCAAAGATAAAAGGCAATCATTCATTTATTGAATGATTGCCCAACCGTATTTATTTGGATTTTGCTTTAGTTTCCTTCTTTTGAGAAGGTTTGCTTGCATCTTCCATTTTGTCTTTCAAAGCAGAAAGTGCATCTAAATCACCTAAAGTCGACTTCTCAACTTCTTGGTTGATCTTATTTAGCGTATTTCCTTTCTTACCAGCAGGTTTCTTCGCTGTCTTAGGTTGTTCAGCTTCTTCGTTCCAAATGGAAGTATGGGAAAGAACAATTCGCTTGTCATCCTTAGAGAATTCTAGAACTTTAAACTCTAAGGTTTCTCCTTCCGATGCTTTAGACCCATCTTCTTTCTTCAGGTTTTTCAGTAAAACAAGACCATCAAGACCATAAGGAAGTTCAACTGTTGCCGATTTATCTGAAACACCAATGATGGTACATTTGTGAATCGAGCCTCTGGTGAAGACTGTCTCAAAAGTATCCCATGGGTTTTCTTCAAGATGTTTATGGCTAAGTGCCAATCGCCTGTTTTCTACATCCAACTCCATCACCTTCACGTCTAACTCCTCACCGACTTTTACAAATTCAGAAGGATGCTTGATCTTTCTAGTCCATGAAAGATCGGAAACGTGAACCAATCCATCGATTCCCTCTTCCAATTCGATGAACAATCCAAAGTTGGTGAGGTTTCTTACAGTGCCTTTATGCTCAGTTCCTACTGCATACTTTGTGAGGACATCTTGCTTAGTCCAAGGGTCTTCAGTAAGTTGCTTGATTCCGCAAGACATTTTTCTTTCGTCTCTGTCAATGGTTAAGACAACCGCTTCGATTTCATCCCCAACATTTAAGAAGTCAGATGGATTTCTTAGGTGTTGCGACCAAGACATTTCGGAAACGTGTATTAAGCCTTCAACCCCGGGTATGATTTCAAGGAAGGCACCGTAGTCAGCTACATTTACAATCTTACCTTTCACTTTTGATCCTAGATCAATTTCTTTGTCTAGCGAATCCCAAGGGTGATCAGTAAGTTGCTTCATCCCTAGGGAGATTCTCTGCTTGTTATCGTCAAAGTCAAGAACAACTACATTGACTTTTTCATCAAGAGAAAGTACTTCTTCTGGGTGGTTAATTCTACCCCAGCTGATATCTGTGATGTGAAGGAGACCATCAACACCACCAAGATCAATGAAAACACCGAAATTGGTCATATTCTTAATGACGCCTTCAAGAACCTGGCCTTTTTCAAGGTTGTTAAGTATTTCAGCTTTCTGCTGCTCAATATCTTTCTCGATAAGTACCTTATGTGAAACGACGACGTTATCGTTGGTGTAATTGATCTTGACAACCTTAACCTCCATGGCTTTGCCAACGAAAATGTCGAAATCCCGGATGGGTTTTACGTCAATTTGAGATCCAGGCAGAAACGCTTCCACTCCATAGACGTCGACAATCAATCCACCTTTCGTTCTTCTCTTCACAAATCCCTCAATCACTTCGTCGTTGTCCAGAGCACCTTGGATCGATTCCCAAGCCTTAACGATTTTTGCCTTCCTTCTCGATAGAACTAGTTGACCGTTTGCATTTTCCTGCTCCTCTATATACACCTGCACTTCATCGCCAGGTTTAAGGTCTGGGGTGTCTCTAAATTCAGATAGGGCTACTAGACCATCAGATTTAAAGCCTATGTTGACAATTACCTCTCTGTCCGTAATTCCAACAACAGTACCATTAATTAATTCCTTTTCATTGATTTCTGTAAGCGTGTCTTCGTAAAGCTTTTCCATTGCTTTACGATCCTTATCAGAGTATTCATCTTCGAAACCGCCTTCACTGTCAAAATCGAATGCCCCTACTGGCTCGATCCCAAGTTGGTCATCTTGTGCTTCCGGTTCAGCTGCCTTAGCTTCTTCAGCTACAGGCTCCTGTGCTTCGACAACTTCTTCAACCTCTACTGTTTCGTTTTCAACCTCTTCCACTTCAGGCTCTGTCACCTCTTCTTTTGGCGCTTCTGCCACTTCTTCACTAGTCACCTCAGGTTGAACTTCTACCACCGGTTCTTCACTTTTCTGCTCCTTCTTAGCTTCTTTTTTGGCAGCAGCGGGTTTTGCAGAATCTTCTGCTGTTACTTTTACTTCTTTTTCTTCAGCCTTTGCTGTTTCTTCTTTCTTTGCCATAATAAAAAAAGACCCCATTTTTATACACTAGATCGGATGGAGTCAAATTCCGACTAGCTTTGGTTAAACAATAACTCGATCAAACGAGTCCGCTTCTTTTGGAACGGAGCGCAAATTTAGCTAATTCCATTAATTTACCTACCTAACCATTAACTTTAAGTGTAACAACCAACAGACTTATGAAAAAGACTTTACCAATATTGATTGCCATCCTTGTTTCGTGCCAATCAAGGCTGGATCATGCCATTTCTATAGCTGCAGATAAGGTCTTTGTAAATGCTACGGTCTACACCATGAATGAGTCAATCCCGATTGCTTCTGGTGTTGCGGTGAAGGCTGATACTATTTTATTTGTTGGTTCTGTCGAGCAGGTTGAAGATTACGTCAATGACGAAACGGAGATCATAGACTTGTCTGATAAGACGCTGGTACCTGGTCTGACAGAAGGTCATGCACACATTATGGGAATCGGCTACAACCTGTTGAATGTAGATCTCCGAGAAGCAACCAGCTACCAGGAAGTGGTAGAAATGGTTGCAGAGCGTGCCTCAAAAACCCCTGAGGGAGTTTGGATAGTCGGTAGGGGTTGGCATCAGGATAAATGGACTGAACAACCAGAAATGGTCAATGGATTTCCAACGCACGACTTATTGAGTAATGCAACGCCAAACAATCCGGTGTATCTTAAACATGCAAGCGGGCATGCTGCCTTGGCAAACCAGAAAGCAATGCAAGTGGCTGGGATTGATGGTTCATCCGAGCAGCCTGAAGGAGGAGAAATTTTCATGACAATTACTGGACAGCCGACTGGGCTATTCAATGAAACAGCACAAGGTCTTATTTCGGAAATAATTCCCACTGCTACCAAGGAGAGTGATGAGCAAGCCTTAAGGCTTGCGCTCGAACAATGTTTCAAGCATGGAATTACCGGATTTCACCAGGCAGGATCTGGTCCAGACCATATTAATCTTTATAAAGACTTCGCCAAACGGAACGAATTAAAGCTCAGGCTTTATGTCATGTTGAACGGAAGAGATGAAACTCTATTGGAGGAATATTTTAGAAATGGCATTGAGGAAGATTTGTATGGAAATCAATTGACCGTACGATCTGTCAAATTGTACGCCGATGGGGCTCTGGGCTCTAGAGGTGCCTGGTTGCTGGAAGAATACAGCGATGCTCCTGGGATTCATGGTCACAATGTCATGCCTATGGACGAGATCAAAGCGATCACTGAAAGAGGTTATAAGGCCGGGTTTCAGGTCTGTATCCATGCAATTGGAGATCGGGCGAATCGTGAAGTCCTGGATATTTACGAAGAAACATTTAAGCTTTATCCAGAGAGCGCACCGGAAGAACCTCGTTTCCGAATTGAACACGCACAACATTTTCATCCTGATGATATTCCTCGTTTCGCTGAATTAGGTGTGATCCCGGCAATGCAAGCCATTCATATGTCTTCTGATCGACCATGGGCCATTCAAAGGCTTGGGCTGAGAAGAATCAAATGGGGTGCATACATGTGGCAAACCTTGCTACAATCTGGAGCAAAGATTGTAAACGGGACGGATGCACCAGTTGAGCCTGTGACACCAATGGCTAGTTTTTATGCTTCTGTAAGTAGAAAAACATTGAAGGGTACACCACCTGCAGGGTATGAACCAGAAGAGAAAATGTCCCGCGAACAAGCGTTAAGATCCTACACCTTAGATGCAGCATATGGCGCATTTCGTGAAGACCGAAAAGGGAGTATAGAGGTTGGAAAATGGGCAGACTTGACCGTGCTAGACAAGGATATTATGACCATTCCAGAAGAGGAGATTCTTACTACGAAGGTTGAAATGACGGTTATTGGAGGCGAAATTGTCTACAAGGCTGATTAGAGAACTAACCAGTCCTTGGCGGCTTCCAAGTCAGTGAAGGCTCGTGCATTGTTGCCTGTGAACCTATTAAAAGCGTTAAATAGTACCTTCTTAGCTCCTGTGATTCCTACGGCAGCCCTTTTGATTGTCAGATGATTGGTCTTCTTGCCACTTTCCTTAGCTTTTTCAACCACTTCTTTGACAGCAAATACATCGGTCATATTTGAGAGACGTAACATCGGTCGATTTTCCTTGAGTGCAAAGGCTGTTGCATCATCCATCATCTTGACAATTTCTTGAGTCTTAAGACCTTGATAATCTACGTATAGAATTTCTTTGCCTTTGTGATGTATGATGGAGTAGCTGGACATGGTATGCTGCAGGTGTTTAAGTTTTTGAAATACTATCATGATTCACATCGCTGTGAATATTCTGATACTTATGTTTGTTGTCAATCGGTTCAAAAATAGATAATTTGATAGTTCAGCGAAACGTATCACTTAAGCCTTACAACACATTCGGGTTAGATGAAAATGCCGGATTTCTTGGGATAGTTGACTCTATTGAGGATCTGGATGAAGTTTTTCTTTCCGGGAGATTTCGATCTCAACGCAAAATGATTCTTGGCGGGGGGTCCAATGTACTCTTTACCAGGGGTTTTACAGGAATCGTTGCGAAGAACGAAATCAAAGGGCTTCATATTCTTACTGAAGATGACGACGATGTATTGGTTTCTGTTGGTGCGGGGGAAAACTGGCATCAGTTTGTCTTATGGTGCGTGGAAAGAGGTTTTGGAGGTGTTGAAAATTTATCGCTGATTCCAGGAACGGTGGGAGCCGCTCCGATGCAGAACATCGGTGCTTATGGTGTCGAGTTAAAGGACGTATTCCATTCGCTGGAGGCATACGAGATAAAATCGGGTAAGTTGATCACCTTCTATAAGGAAGACTGCAAGTTTGATTATCGATTTTCTGCGTTCAAGGGAGAACTGAAAGGTCAATTTGTTATCACCAAAGTGAATTTCAAATTGAGCAAGAAACCAGAGTTTAATATCTCATATGGAGACATTCGAGTGACGCTTGCGGAAATGAGTGTTGAGCCAAGTTTGAAAAGTGTTAGTCAGGCTGTGATCAATATTCGGCAGTCAAAGCTTCCCGATCCTCATGAAATTGGTAATGCAGGTAGTTTCTTCAAAAATCCGGTGGTCGAAAAGCTTCACTATGAGGCGCTAGAAGCAGAATTTCCTGAGATTAAATCCTACCCTGTTGATGATGAAATGGTGAAGGTGCCAGCTGGATGGCTAATCGAAAAGGCCGGATGGAAAGGATACAAGGACGGTGATTTTGGAGTTCACGATAAACAGGCTCTGGTCCTTGTAAACCTGGGCAATGCCCGTGGCAAAGACATTTATAAACTTTCCACCCAGATACAAAAGTCCATACAGCAAAAATTTGGGATCGAGTTGGAACGGGAAGTAAATGTTATATAACAATCTTCCGATTCTCTTCGATTTCGATCTCACTAAAGTTTTTAATCGAAAGGTTTGATCAATAGACAATAATTTCGTGAAATGATCGAACAGCCACTTTATATACTTGCCGTCCTCTTTTTTTTGGTGTTTCTCAGTGAGTATTTGTGTAAACACACCTTTTTGAGATATATCAGCAGTTCTTTGTTGGTGATCATTTTAGGGGCAGTGGCAGCAAACATAGGAATCATACCGTCCGCCTCAGGTGCTACTTCGGTATACGAAGGAGTTTTCAAATACATTGCGCCTGCCAGTATTTTCTTTCTACTCCTTGGGGTCGATATGAAGGAGCTGAAAAAAGCCGGAGGCCCCATGCTTGTCGCTTTCCTGCTGGGTAGCCTGGGTACAATGATTGGGGTGTTTATATCGCTCAGTTTAATAGATCAAGCCAAAGTTTTTGGAGCTAATGCTGCGGCAATTGCAGGCATGATGACGGGAACGTACACTGGAGGGAGTGCTAATTTCAATGCGGTGGCTTTACATTATCAAGTGTTCAGAGAAGGGGCGGTCTTTACAGGAGTTATGGTTGCAGACAACATCATTACAGCGCTTTGGATGGTGGTTACTTTGCTTTTGCCTGCACTTATGAACAGATGGAGACCTCAAGCGACTGTCAATAAGATGGAAGATGACTTTCAAGAAACAGAGGGTGAGCAAGAACAGGTTGGCCCAAGTTCCATTGCTGTGTTGCTTTTACTTGTTTCAACTGCCATGCTGATGTCTGATGGCATTTCAAGTCAATTTAGCCAATGGGGAGTCACTTTACCGTCCATCTTAATCCTTACCACCATTGCGCTGGTATTGGCGCAAATAAAAATCATCCAACGACTCAATGGAGCTAAAGTATTGGGGATGTTTTCTATCTATATTTTTCTTGCTGTGGTAGGCGCATTTTGCGAGATAGAAGCTTTGGCAGCTATGGGGACAAAAGCCCTTGATATATTCATCTTTACCATTGTGATTGTTTTGATACATGGAGTGGTCTTGGTATTGGGTGGGTTGATTTTGAGGTCGGACTGGTCCATTATCGCGATTGCTTCACAAGCCAATATTGGTGGCCCTAGTACAGCTATTGCGCTGGCAAAAAGCTTCAAGCGCAGTGATCTCATGCTGCCAGCAATTTTGGCAGGTTCGCTTGGTGCCGGAATCGGAACTTATTTGGGGTTTTTAGTAGCAGGTTTACTGGGTGCCTAGCTTAACTTAGCGGAAATGCAACCTATTTTATTTATTGATCGAGACGGAACCATTATTCAGGAAACCGAAGACGAGAAAATTGAGACCATTGATAAGCTTGATTTCTTACCCGAAGCGCTTTTCTATCTAAAAAAGATCCGAGAAGAATTTGATTATTTGTTTGTCATGGTCACGAACCAAGATGGATTGGGAACGACTGCGTTTCCCGATCACGAGTTCTGGCCAGTGCAAAATTTCATTATGAGATTACTGGCTTCAGAGGGAATAACCTTCCACGCCGTTCACATTGATGAGCATTATGAAAAAGACCATCATCCCAATAGAAAGCCTGGCATTGGCATGCTCAAAGGATATTTAAATGGGTCGTATGATCTGAAAAATTCATATGTCATCGGAGATCGAGCAACTGATGTACAGCTAGCCAGAAACCTGGGCTGCAAGGCCATTTACCTCACCTCCGCGTATTCAGATTCTGAAACCGTCGCCGAACTAAAACCAAAGGGTTGGAATGAAATCTATGCCCACTTACAGGGTATCGCATCAAAGGATTGACCTGCCAGGCATGGTGGCCAATGCAACAAAGACTAGCAGAATAGAAATGCCGAAAAAGATCGTTTGAAAACGAAACTTTACCTGCGCATCGGAGGATTTTTTGCTGATGGATCTTCCGATTTGTGCGGCTACAACCGCAATGATCATCAGAGCAATATGTTCTACCGACCAATACCTACTTACTTTATCACCCATTTGATAGGTGACAAACGGACTAAATACGAAGTAGAGTAGGAGCCCTATCAGAAGTTGGAGGTGCATCAACCCCACATAAGCAGGAGCTATAATTTTATCAAACTTGGTGTAAGGAGTATTCCCTAGCCATCCAATTATTGATTTGACGATCACGACAATTGCAGCTAAAAGAACAAGGTATCTGAGGCCAGAATGAGCGTGGAGTAGAAAATTATACATGTCTTAATTATTCCGCCCAAATATAGCATTAGATTGCTAAGCACAGTGTCAGAATACAAGCATAAATGAGCAATCCAGTTGCTAGTCCATAAAAGATTCCTCTAAATCTAAATTTGACGGAATCATCATTTGAGCTTGATGATATCACACGCCCCCCAATGGTCAAAAGTGTAGCAAATAGGGTCAATGCAGCATGTTCGATCGCTTTTAAGCTCGCTTCATAATTGAAACTGGCGTTTAAGAAAATGTAAACAATAAACCCTAGTTGTAGGTAAAGTGAATAGATGAAAACATTGGAAAATGCCCGATCAATTAGCAAATAGTTGCCACCGCTAAAGAATCCGACAAGCGAACGCAGTGTAACCAAGATTCCAACAGTTAATGTGATGTGTATAACAATACTCTGTATTTGTGTAATCAACTCCATGTAGGTACATATTTTGTATCTACAACGGAATTCTTCAGATTTAGAATGTCATGAGGGCGGCCATTAGGCTAATTCCATACCATAAATTTCCAATCCGAAGGTTTTCATTAGCCGCGTGTTGATTGTTGTCATGGTTGGCAATGGGAACAATGATCGCAGGTTTGTCCAACACATCAGTGAATAGATAGAGGGGTAAGGATCCGCCTAGGGTGGGTAGAAGTATCAGCTCTTCACCGGCTACCTCTTTCGATTTTTTAATCACCTGTTGCAGTATAGGTAAGTCCATGGATGTCCTTGCCGCAGGGTAGCCACTGCTACGTGTCACCAAAGCAATCTTAGGATATTTTAATCTGGTCTCTAGATCAGGCGTCTCTCTTACAATATGAAATCCTTGTTTACGTATATGAGCTTCAACAAGGTCTTTTTGTTTTTCAGGAAGACACCCCTTGACGAGCCGAATTCCGATGGATGCTGTCGCTGTGGCAGGAACCACATTTCTGGCTAGTTCACCCGTATTTCCGCTACTTAAGCCTCTGATAGTGAGCGAGGGTCTTAAGAGCCGTTCGTTATAGGATTCGGTTCCCTCCGGATTATTGATACCAAGTTCTTTTTTTAGGTCTACATCAATCTGAGGAACGTTTGCCAGTGCTTCTTTTTCCAATTCACTGAGAGGCTCGATATCATCATAATAGCCATCAATGAGTACTTTGCCATCTTCATCTTTCATACTTGCGATCAAATCTGCAAGCAATTGGCCCGGCACCGGGGCCCAGTTGCCGTAATGTCCGCTATGCAGAGGCCTGTTTGGTCCATAAACTGTTACTTCCATTCCGGTCACTCCCCGAACCCCAAAAACCAATTGAGGTCGTCTTGACTGATGAACAGGTCCATCACAAAACAGCCATAGATCTATCTCGTCAATGAGCGCTCGATTGTCATTAAGATATTGTTGAAGCTGTTTCGAGCCTGCCTCTTCCTGACCCTCAAAGAAAAAGATCAGGTTGGAGCTGATTTTGAGTTGATTGGATTGAATAAGGTCCAAAGCAGACAAGAGAGCGATGATGGGTGCCTTGTCGTCTCCCGCTGAACGAGCGTAGATTCGATGGTCCTCATTTATTTCCTCGGATGATGTTGGAAAGGGCATCGGCTGTCCTCCGTTAAAAATTGCTTCAGAGTAGTAAGTAGGTTCCCAGGGCTTATTGACCCATTTAGTCTTGTCGACCGGTTGGCCGTCATAATGTACATAAAAGGCAATTGTCTGTGTTGCATTTTTAACAGGTAGATATCCGTATACTATGGGAGGAGTGCCTACCATCCGAAGTAACTTGGTTTCTACCCCTCGTTTTTCAAATTCTTCACTTATGTACCTGGCGTTAGCGTTGACGTTGGGGAGGTCGAAGGCTACATTCGGAATGGAAAGAAGTGTTTTGAAGTCTTCCAGAATTTGAACCCCGTTATTCTCAATATGAGCCTGGGTCAGTTTATTTATGTCTTGAGTGACTCCGGAAAAAGCTAAAGAAACTAAGAGAAGTAGGGGGGGTATCCTCATGATTGGTAAATTTGATGCATGGCTAAAATTATCAAAATACCTTCGGTTTTTGTATATGATACAAAGGTGGTGGGTGTTTCGAAAACTAATGAAGATGGTACCTCACGTCAGGAAATCATCCGTAATGAGGTGGCAGAAGAAGACAAACTACAATTAGAGGCGGAACCTTCAAATCCCTTTGATCCCAATGCCATTAAAGTGCTTTCTAAACACGGTCATCAAATTGGGTACTTAAGCAAAGAGCTGGCAGAAAAAGTGCTACCTGCTATCATCAACGACACTGAAATCCATGTCACAGTCAAATGGGTAAATGGTGATCACGTGTTAGGGGTTGGATTAAGGATTGAATTGGTGAGTTAACAGTTTGTGAATTTTCAGGTTGTATTTGAATGCAATGGAAACTTCTTGTTGATTTCGGTACAGTAGTCTTAATTTGGATGACCCAACTGGTGGTGTATCCAAGTTTCTCTTTCTTCTCTAATGAAAACCTGCTTAGCTGGCACGCCAAGTATACGGGAGCAGTTTCCATCGTAGTGATGCCACTAATGCTCACTCAGGCACTTCTTCACGGATGGGGGCTTGTCGATGATTTTTCGTACCTGCGTCTGATAGCGGCATTACTAGTGCTATTGGTTTGGGTTAACACATTTTTCTATGCAGTTCCGCTGCATAATCAGATTGCCGAAGACCAAAATATACAAGAAGCGGCAAAGCAGTTGGTTAGTGTAAACTGGTGGCGGACTGGACTTTGGTCCTTGGTTTTTCTGCTGGGTTTGTTTGAGTCGTTAAGAACCTAAATATGGCAGCATTGGTGGCAGACGGCTGCTCAATATTGCATATGTGGCCTGCATTTGGGATCAGCTGAAGTTGCGTGTTGGATTTTTGATGAATAAAACTTCGTGCACTGGGGAGAAACAGGTAGTCATTCGCTCCCATCAAGACCATCAGTTGATTGCTGATGTTTTGTTCGTGAAAAGACTTTAAGAGAAGAAAGAATTCGCTGTATAACCCTAACCACTTCACATATTCCTTGGCTCCCAGTCTTCTTGCCTGCTGCTGATAAACGCGTCTGGCAAATTGCTGTTCCTTTCGGGGCATTAAGAGAAATGAAAATACCCTGTACATCATCTCATACGATAGAAAAAGGTTAAAAAATCGTGCGAGATGAACGAAGGCTTTGATCCCCCAGTTGGCATTAAAGATTCCTCCCGTGAGCACCATTTTGTCCACCAGATCAGGGTTCTTTTTGTAAAGGGCCTGCATCAAAACACTGCCGAAGGACAACGTAACGAAATGGGCTTTGGTAATGTTTTCAAGTTGTAGAACTCGTAAGAGATCCTCAGTGATTATGTCAAAGTTGTAGTAGTCGAAGGAAGGTTGAATATTTTTTGAATCACCATGATCTCGAAGGTCGACGAGCAATAAATTGTAGTGCGTCTTAAAGGCCTCAATCTGTCGATTCCATGTCGCAATGCTTCCACCAGCACCATGGATAAATACAATCCACTTGTCGGAAGTCCCAGCGTTATGGATTTCGTAATGGAGGTGCTTTCTCATACTAGGTGTAAAACACGAGAATTACCGGTCTTGTTGGGAAATCAGAGCTAAAACTGACGTGGACTTATGAATATCATAATTTTTGAAGCGCAGCGACTTCTTCAATAACCCGGATCAGATAATCGACTGTTTTTGTGTTCATTCGATGATTGATTAAGCAGGCCCGAATCACAAACTTCCCGTGGATGGTGGTCCCGGTAATAAACACTCGGCCATCTTTTTCTAGGGCTTGTATCAGCTTTTTGTTGAAGGTTTCGATTTTCTCTTCAGAATCCTGTCCTTTGGTGTACCGAAAGCAAGAGATTGCCAAATCTGAACGTGCTATTAGCTCAAAATCCGGATGTGCTTCCATTTTATCTGAAAGATATCGAGCCAGGTCTATGTCCTTTTGGATCATCGATTTTATTGCCTGGATGCCATACGCTTTGAGGCTCATCCAGATCTTAAGTGCTTTTGCATTTCTGGAGAGCTGGAAGTAATGCTCATTGAAATTGATTCTTCCCGCCTCTTCCATTTTTGCATCCAGGTAGGACGCAACTTTAAAGTAAGATCTTTTGAGTTTGTCCCAGTCACGAACTAGCAAACACCCTCCTTCAAAAGTCTGATATAGCCATTTGTGAAAATCTACTGCGAGTGAATCAGCTCGTTCGATGCCTTGGTATTTTTCTTTCAGGGAGGTGAGGGAGCCAAGCAACCCTCCATAGGCACCATCAATGTGATACCACATGTGATAGTGGTCTGCAATATCAGCCAAGGCATTCAGGTCGTCTATTGCTCCTGTGTTAACAGTACCGGCAGTTCCTACAATACAAAAAGGTGTATAGCCGGTTTTGAGATCCTTTTCGATTTGATCTCGCAAAGCTTTCAGGTCGATTTGAAACTGCTTGTTGGTAGGTATTTTTCTAAGTTGGTTGGTGCCAATGCCCAATTCTTCCACGCTTTTATCGACGCACCCGTGAACTTCTGCTGAAGCGTAAATGGTAAAAGGCCTGATGTTGAAAAGCCCATTCTTCCTGACATCCTCTTTTTCAAAGAAGATATTTCTCGCAACAGCCAGGCCGGCAAGGTTTGCCGCAGAACCGCCGCTTACTAACACTCCGGCAGCATTTTTTCCAAACCCTGTTATTTCACCGCCCCAGTCAATGACTCTTTTTTCAATTTCATTGATGGCTGGTGCCAGGTGCCATTTCCCAACGTTTTGATTGATGGTAGCGGCTAAAGTTTCTGCGATGACTGAAACCTGTGTACCTCCTGCCATCACATACGCGTACATGTAGGGCCCAAGGTTATTGGTCGCTGTATCCATCACCTTTGACTTGACCAGCTTCATTAACTCCTGGATATCCATTCCATTGGTAGGCAGTGCCTCCTCAAACCAACTTTCAACCTCTTTCTGCGAGAAGGCATGATAGGCCGGTTTCTCCTCCAGTGATTCAAATTGGTCCAAAACCAGCTGATTGCATGAGTCTAACAGTTTGCTGAATTCTTCTTTGCTATAATCCAGGGAGCTATTCATTGCGTAGTTCATTGAGGGTTCGTTGTTTAAAATTCTGCTGACTAAGTTGTATTTCCAGCTGCTCTAATTCGGCTAGGAATTGCGAGTCTTCCTTGAAAAGATTCTTTACTCCAATTGTTCCCGCTTTCCATATTTTTTCAAGTGCTGGTAGTTCTTCCAGGGCCTTGCTGGAAAGTGAGTAGTTTCTCTTTCTGGCGTCATTCTCATCAGAGATGGACGAGACGTATCCATTCTTCTCCATCTTGTTGATCATGGTGATCACAGACGGATGAGAAAAATGAAGCTTATGTGCAATTTGAGTAATGGAAAGTGTATCGTACTTCCTTAAAAGCTTGAATATAAGGTACCAATTAGGTTCAACTTCTATTCCCAGTTCTTTGTACATCTCTCTTCCACTATGTACCATCGCCTCGCTAAGCCGCTTAAACCGAGTGGCAAGGCCTAGATAACCTAGTTCATTCACAAAATCATACATTATATATGTAGTTAACTACGTAAATATAATAATAAAATGTAGAAGACTACATAAAAAAATACCAAAGGAATTCTTGATGACCATTGATTGATCTATTTAGGGCATTTTCGACCGAACAATTAGACGCACATTTGGTTTTGACCCAAATGAATTACGATGAATGAGAAGGGAATGTCAATTACGCTCAAGCTAGCAGCCATTTACAACATAGTTTGGGGTCTTTGGGTCGTGCTTTTGCCCACCCATTTTTTTGAACTTGTTGGGATGGAGACTCCACTTCATCTGATGATTTGGCAAGGGATGGGCATGGTCATTGGAGTCTATGGATTGGGCTACTGGTGGGCCTCGAAAGATCCAGCTAGGCATTGGCCCATTGTGGCCGTCGGTTTTCTTGGAAAAATCTTCGGCCCGATAGGTTTCATCATGAATTACCTCCAGGGAAATGTGCCGTTTGGGTTTTTCTACACATTAATAACCAATGACTTCATTTGGTGGATTCCATTCTTTTTGATTCTTAGGGAGGCCAACAAGAGACATAAAATTGAATGGGTATGAAGAAAACTAGCCTTTATCTCCAGTCCTTTTTCTACATTTTTGCAGGATCAAATCACTTTTTGAATCCTGAATTTTATATGCCGTTAATTCCTGATTATCTGCAGGATTACTCACTGGTGATAAATGGGGTAGCGGGAGTCGTCGAGATAGGTTTTGGGCTCATGTTGTTATTTCCTGGATTAAGGAAATGGGGCGCACTGGGGATTGTGATCATGTTGTTTTCATTTATTCCTTCTCATGTGTATTTCATTGAAATTGGTAGTTGCATTGAAGGAGGGTTGTGTGTGCCGCGGTGGATTGGTTGGATACGATTAGTATTGATTCATCCGTTGTTGATCGTCTGGGCCTGGAGTGTGAGGAAGTAATAATCCTAATTGAACCAGGGGCTGCCGATGTAGGCATTGGTTTTGGCAGAAGCTTCTCGATTGTACATTATCAGGTGATTCCGATCTTTCTGGCTATTTCGATATCCAAAAAGGTGGAAGATGTCCTTTGCCAGAAACCGGGCAATTTTTCTGTTCACTATGATTGTGGACTTCGAATGATCCGACCACTTCACGCCTGGCAGAAACGTCAAAAGCACATCCAATCGGTGTTTTCGGATAAACTCAGACAACTTAAGAAAGGGCATCCAAATCTTCTTAATCATAAAAAAGCCATCGGATCCCTGCTGCTGATAAAGTGGCATAAATATGCGACCGCCGTCCTGGGCTTTTATGGGTTTACCATTGCTGATAGCCAGCTGTTGATTCTCTTCGATTTTTTGAAAGTTGTAAAATCCGGGTTTCATTCTGAAATCTTCTGTCGGCTCAATCAAGTATCTGCTTTTGATCTCAAAAATTTGTTTCCCATCCCCGTTGTATTTTGCCAATGAATCGTGGTACTTGTGGTATTCTACTTCTTCCTTTTCCAGGGCTCCTGCAAAAATCAAGGACATAATGATAAAAGAGACACAGTTTTCAATGGATGACAGGCCGTCGTGTTGGCCCGCTTCAAACCCAAATGCGACATAACCCAACTCATTCATATAGCTTAGAATAGGACCTTCCAGATATTCTTCGATTCCAAGAATAGTCGGCAGAGGGTAATGGGTGGTGAAATATCTATTTAGCAGGCTGTCGTTTACGGTCAGGAAGGGGGGAGTCTCACTGGAAGTCGTATGCATATCAAAAAAATAGAAGGGCCCCTCATGGCTTTCAAGGATCGATTTAATCGTCTTAAAAATGTCAATTTGCTCCTGAACATCCGGATTCTTTGCAGCTGCCGAAGTATTGGGTAAGCTACGCATTCGATCCTGAGTCCAGACCCTATTTAGGTCTTCAGTGTGAAAGCGCTGGCCTTGTCTGAGTGCGCTTAGATTTCCTGCGATTCCATAAATATTCCCACGAATTTCCGAGCCTTTGAGTAGTTTCATCACCTTGCTGAAGGCAAAAATTCCTGCAGGCTCGTTTCCATGAATGCCACTCATGAAAATAAGTGTGGGCCCGCAAGTACTGCCTTTTAGTTGGCCAATGATCCGTTCTACTTCGATGGTTTTGTTAAGCGCTTTGCTGTATACTTTGACCATGATCAAATTTGATTAAGTCTTTGATCGTGACGATTCCTACCAGGTGTTCATTATGAACCACGGGAAGGCACCCTATTTCGTGTTGTTTCATTAGCAGAATAGCTTCCTGAATCGCCATCTCCGGATGCGCGAACAGCACCTTCTTCTCCATAATGTCCTTGACAATTAATGCCTCTTCTTCCCGATCACTTTTTTCAAATCGCTTCATGTGGGACCAGGTCAGAAGTCCGGTCACACGTCCATTTTTATCTTCTACAGGGACGTGATGAATGTTTTTCCAAATCATCAGCTGGGTGGCCAACTCCGCTAAATCGTCTTCATAGACCGTAAACATACGAGTGGACATGATGTGTCCAACGGATGTCGAAAATTCATGGGTGTTGGGATGTTCAGGAGCGTCGGGCCATTGATGGATCGGCAGTTCTTTTTGTTGGTAATGATACATGCTCTTAGTCAATGCGAGCAGGGCATCATCTGACCTCATGGTCCTTCGAAAATTTCTAAAGTTGCTGATAGCCCACTGCGATCCTGTTCTCGTAGCAGCGCGCTCTTCGATGATGCCGAGTAAGCGATTGCTTGTAGGTTGATCAACTCCGACTTTTTCCAGGCCCTCATAAGCAATTGGCAGCAACTCTCGGGAGACCAAATCACGAACGGAGACCTGTCTGCCCCTCCATCGTAAGACCGACTCCTTGCCGGTTCTTGCAGATTTGATGAAGTTTGATTTGACATCACGAAAATCCATCTTGCCAATAAGGTCGTAATCCTTATTTCTTCCAACCATCAGTCCCACCCAGAAGGCAAAGTTAGCCATTTGATCTGCGATGGACGGCCCTGCTGGGATGTACCTGTTTTCTATTCGTAAGTGTGGTTTTCCATTCGTAATGCCGTAACATGGACGGTTCCACCGGTAGATAGTACCATTGTGGGTATTCAATGCTTGAAGTTTTGGGATCTTTCCTTCGTGAAGCCTCGCAAGTGAATCTTCCTTGATGGTCCGCGAAAGCAGTACTTTGTGTTGGGCTATATCGTTTTTGAAAATATTAGCTGCGCAGCCTTCCTCCCACGCATCACCAAAATTCACTCTAGAGCTCTGATCTTTTAGGGCGTAAGAAGATGTGCGTGTATCTATGCTTTGTTGGAACAGAGCAATCCGTGTTTCATTCCAGAGTTCTCTACCCAAGAGGAGTGGGGAGTTTGCGCAGACTCCCAGTACGGGGGCGGCAATGGCCTGGGCCCAGTTGTAGCTATCGACAAAATCATTAGGGTCTACCTGCAGGTGCAACTGAAAGCTGGTGTTGCACGCTTCCATGAGTACGGAATCATGCTTAACAAAAAGCTCGTCCACACCCTTAATGTGTAGATTGAAGTCACTTCCCCTGAGGTTTTTGACCATCTCATTTAGTGACCAGTAGCGGGGCTTTTTTGTGAGGTATTCCATGGATAGCTCTGCCTTGCTGATCGTCGGAAGGATGCCGGTCAACAGGATCAGGGTATCCCTTTTTTCTGCTTCGGACTTTGCTTTCGATAGGAGTCGCTCAAGCTGTGTTTGGAGCACATTGAAGCACTTGCCTTTGAGCTCCACCGGATCTAGATTCAGTTCGAGGTTGAATTGCGCGAGCTCGGTGGTAAAATGCGGATCTTTAAGCGCTCTAAGGATTTCATCCGCATTCTTTTCAGGTCGCCAGTTTTTGGAAACCAGGCAAAACTCCTGTTCGGCACCAATTCGGTGGATGCCTGTCTCGAAAAGCTCATTATCCAACATAAATTCCATCGATTTTACATCGTTAAGCAGGTGTCGTACAAAGTCAGTCCTGATTTCTCTACCTGTTGCAGATTTTGCTAATACATGTCCCATGAGCTAAAATTTGGAGCTAATGTGGAACATTCCGTTCCGAAAACGTATGATCTATGACATGATCCTGAATGACTTCAATCAGCCGGAATTGCTAATATATGTTCGGTAGTCCATCGGTCAATTTGATGGAATTCTGCCTAACTCACTAAATTTATAGATAAAACCAGTCCTACCATGGCCAAGCATTTTCAGGTTCTACTCCTTGCTTTTACTGCATCTTTTTTTTCCAACGCACAAATCAAGGCGCTTGTGGGAGGAACACTTATTGATGGATTTGGCTCTCAACCGATTAGAAATAGTGTGATCCTCATCGAAGGAAAAAAAATCAAGGCCGTAGGTCAGGTAGGCAAGATAGAAATACCAGGAGATGCCGAAATTATTTCTACTGAAGGGATGAGTGTAATGCCAGGATTGTGGGACATGCATGTGCATTTGATGATTAATGGTCATGCCAATTATTCTTATTGGGATAAAGTCTATCCGCCTTTGTTCGAGGATGTCATTATGCCCTCTTCAGCACATCAACTGTTGATGGCAGGTGTGACCAGTGCCAGAGACTTGGGAGGGCCCTTAAAAGAGAGCCTCTCAGTGCGGGATCGAATCAATGCCGGCGAGATTCCAGGCCCCACCTTGTACGTTTCGGGGCCTTTCATTCAAAAAGCACCCTATCCCGGTACCGAACAATTTCGGTGGGGCGTATCCTCGGAGAAAGATGGCCGGGAGAAAGTTAAAAAATTGGCTGATGCGGGGGTGGACTGCATCAAACTCATTGATCAGGACCAAATGACTCAGGAGATTGTAAACGCCATTGTCGATGAGGCACACCAGGCAGGCTTGACCGTCGTTGCTCACGGTCATCGGCCGGAAGAAATTCGAATGGGCTTGATTGCAGGAGTAGATTGCTTTGAGCATACAGGATTGTCGAGTGCTCCGGAATACCCCCAGGATGTGGTTGAAATGATCAAAGAGCGAACGGCTCAAATGAATCTTGGTCCTCTTTTCTGGACTCCGACAGTAGAAGGTTTGTATAACTATGAGTATGTAAGAGACAATCCAGAGCAATTAGATGATCCTAAATGGCACCTCGGTTTACCCGATTCCGTGGTGGCAGATATTCGTGCTTCGTTCTCCCATCCGGACCGACTACCTTATTTTCAATTGACTCCCATCCGAAGGCCTACATTGGAACGAAAGGTGAACCAGCTAAAGGAGGCTGGTGTGGTGCTACTGATTGGTACGGACAGTGGCATACCGATGAAATTTCATATTCAATCAACCTGGAACGAGTTGGATGTATGGGTGAATGAATTTGACTTTGATCCCATGTATTCTATCAGGGCTGCTACTTATTGGCCAGCAAAAATTATGGGGGTAGAGAATGAGTACGGTACCATTTCAGAAGGAAAGTATGCGGACATCATCGCGGTCAGGGGGGATGTGCTAAGGTATATTTCCTTACTTCAGGATGTTGATATGGTCATCAAACATGGAAAACAGGTGAAGTGAGTGCTATATTTCGCGGCAGTTTCGACTTTTGTTTGTCACCTAAATTTTTGTCCAATTAGCCCAAATGGCTTCCGGCAGGTTAAACTTGCTGTTCATTTAGGCTGACAGAATCCTGGATACCTAAGTCTTTTTTCTATTTAGCTCTCCGAACTTCGCTGAGCTAAAATTTTTGTCCATTCAGGCCAAATCACCGTATTTGAACTAAAGCGGATTCTGATTTTGTCCAAAGGATCTCAGCAAGCCAAAAATGTGACTTTATGCCACCCTTCTAAGTTCGGGGCGGTACATTAGGAAATCATGCCGTTCTTGTAGACTTCGAGACATCGCTCTCTCGCAAGTTTATGATCGACGATTGGTTTTGGATAGATGGGGGTGTTAATTTCAGGAATCCAGCGGTTGATATACTTGTGATCTTTATCAAACTTTTCTGTCTGACTGTACGGGTTGAAAATGCGAAAATAGGGTTGTGCATCAACTCCAGTTCCTGCAGCCCACTGCCAACCACCGTTATTGCTTGCTAATTCATAATCAAGCAGTTTTTCAGCAAAGTATGCCTCACCCCATCGCCAATCAATTAGCAAGTGCTTTGTCAAGAAACTTGCAGTTATCATCCGTACCCGGTTATGCATAAATCCGGTTTCATGCAACTCACGCATTCCTGCATCCACAATTGGGTAGCCAGTCTTTCCCTTTTTCCACCGATCAAATTCCTCTTCATTGTTTCTCCATTCCACCCCGTCATACTTCCGGTTGAAGTTTTGTTCCACCACCTGAGGAAAATGCCATAAGATGGCCTGATAGAAGTCCCTCCAAATAAGCTCATTCAAGTATTTTTCGTTGGTCCTTCGGGCTTCACTGGCTAGCTTTCTGATGCTGATCGTTCCAAATCTAAGATGTAGACTTAGTCTGCTGGTCCCTCGCAAAGATGGAATGTCCCTGGTTTGGTCGTACTTCTGAATGATCTTTGGATTAGGCTCTCTTGAAGGAAAATCTACAGCTTCAACTTCAAAGCCCACCTGCTCGAGTGTCGGCATCGTGATTGGTGGTCGCTGATGCCAATTTCGGAAGGATTCAGAAGGGTAGGGTTTCAGGTAGAAATCATTCAAAACTGTTTTCCAGAGCCGGCTGTAAGGAGTGTATACGGTGTATGGTTTGCCGTCTTTCTTGACCACTTCTTGTTTTTCAAAAATGACATGATCTTTTTTTGCTCTGAAAGCAATGGATTTTTCCTGCAAAAATGAGTGGACCTCTTGATCCCTCGCTCTGGCGTAGGGTTCATAGTCCCTATTTGCCCAGACTTCCTGGATGTTGTAATCTGCAGTGAGCTGTCTCCATACCTCCAGGGGTTTGCCGATCCTAACATCCAAGTCGGTTCCTAATTCGATCAGTTCCTCAGAAAGACGTTTTAGTTCCTGATATATAAATTGAACCCTTGCGTCGCTGCGAGGTAGTTTGTCAAGAATCTCAGTGTCAAAGATGAAGATTGGCTGAACCGGGTGAGGTCCCTTTAATGCATATAAGAGGCTTGCGTTGTCACTTAATCGGAAGTCCCGTCGAAACCAAAAGATCGTAATAGGTGATGAATTCATGATCGATAGTAAATGAGGTTTTTTGCCATATTCTTGAAAATAAATCCGTGAAAGGGAAGCACCAGGTACCAGTATAGCCGACCCCACAGACCAAGTGGACGAAAGGTAGCTGTTTGAATAAGGTCGTGTCCACCATCCCTGGAATTCTTTATTCTAAATTCCAACCAGGCCTCGCCGGGTAATTTCATCTCTGCGTAAAGCAATAACCTATTGGTCTCTTTGTTTGCCTCCAACACCCTCCAAAAGTCCAGGGCATCACCATCTTTGAGATCGGTAGGACTTCTTCTTCCTCTTCTTAATCCCACACCGCCAACCAGTTTGTCCAAAAAACCTCTGATTTCCCAGAGCCAGTTCCCATAGTACCATCCTCGCTTACCACCAATCTGCCAAATATTCGACATGACTTCCTCGGGCGACCGAGAGAAAGAAAAACGCTGCAAGTCTTTAAAACAGCCATGCTTTGGAGCTTCCATTTGTGTAAGAAATTCCCGATTGAAACTTGGATTGGCAAAGGAGTCTTTCCAGGAAGAGATAATTTGCTTTTGATCGATTTTTTGGAACGTCCTTTTTAATGCCTCGCGATATGTGAGTAACTCCACGGGAATGACCTCAAGAATGGAATGATTTCGTACGATGACTTCATTTCTCATGCTATCGACCAGGTTTCTTGCCAGTCGGTAGGAAGTAGAGGTGACCAGGTAGAGCCACAAAGAAGATAGGCGGATGGTAAGAACTGGCACGACCAGAATGGACCTTCTCAATCCACGAACACGGGCAAATTCAAGCAGCATTTCTTTATAGGTCAGAATGTCTTTGCCTCCAATGTCGAATTTCCTGTCGAATGCTTTTTCATTGCCTAATGCACCCACGAGATAGTTCATCACGTTGGCAATCCCAATGGGCTGACATCTGCTATTGAGCCACTTTGGGGCGATCATAAAAGGTAGTTTTTCCACAATATCCCGGATGATTTCAAAAGAAGCACCTCCCGATCCAATGATAATAGCCGATCGAAGTACCGTCAATGAAGCGTTGGATTCACTAAGTAGGTCTTCTACCTTGAACCTTGAAGCGAGGTGGTCTGAAAGGTCTAGATCATTGGCAATTCCGCCCAGATAGATGATTTGATTTGCTGAAGTGGTACAGAGATAGCTGACAAAGTTTTGTGCGGAGAGTTCCTCCATCTCTCTAAAATCTTCAGCGCTTGAATTTAAAGAATGAATGAGGTAATAGGCAGCATGGATGTTTTTTGGCAAGACATCCAGTGAGGCACGATCTAAGAAATCGCACTCAATTACTTCTACCTGAGCCAGAAACTCAGCACTGAAATCTTCAAAGTCGAATCGCCTTTTATCTCTAACAGGGCATACTACCTGATGTCCTTCTTCGACTAGGGTGGGGAGCAACCGTCTGCCGATATAACCTGTAGATCCTGTGAGCAGAACCCTCACGGACTAGATAGGTCGAACT
>CAZQDI010000048.1:11835-25226 GCA_964591785.1 uncultured Roseivirgaceae bacterium | reverse complement strand
AATAAAACCCGAGCTCACTCCCAAAACAGAAGCAAACCCGGGTCGTTAACCATCAACCTAACATAAAGTTCTTATTCCCAAAAAGTAGAGCCCACATCTCCAGCTTCGCCTGTATAATTAAAAGGTGCAGTACCTGACACAAAATTGTCAGCATTGTCCCATCGTACGGCCGTTACCGCCTGGCCTACCCGAGGTTGATTTGCTGCACCCCACTGCACAAAATCCTTCAATTTGGCCGGATCGGAGGAGCTGAAGCTGGTATCCGCAAAAAGCCCCAGTCCTCCTGTAGCAGGAAGATCACTCACGTTGCCATTGCTTGACGTCAAGTCAATCACCACCTCTTCATCAGCAGCCAATACAAAATCTCCAGTGATGCCAGTGTAGTTAGTCACACCATTGTAATTACCAGGTCCAAGGCAGAATTGGTACGCACTGATATCTTTCTCCATATCACCGAGGTTCTTAATGGTTACTGATTCTGTATCCGGATTGATTGAAACAATTCGGATGGCTGCTGCCGAAAGCCAGAATGAAGCTCCTGCATCATCTCCACTTCCGGAAAACCCGTACGGAGCAACGCCGCTCACAAACTCACCAGTTGTCCATATGCCCTTTTCTACCGCTACACTGACTCTGCCATCTGCTCCAATGTCTTCACCAAACTGCATGAAATCCTGCATATTATCTGCACTGGCAAACCCACTATTATTTAGGTAGATGCCAACATCCGAAGAAACATCATCAATCGTGACTGGGAAAGTGATTTCCTCGTCAGGATCAAGCGTCAAATCGCCACTTACCGGAGTCAGGGTAGAGAATCCGGGGTAGGATTTTCTGATGCAAAAGAAGTACCCGGAAATGTCTTGAGCGGCAGTACCAAAGTTCTTCAACGTCACCAGATCGTCAATGGGATCCACGCCGATAATGCGCACCATATTTTCAGGAGCCTCAGTTTCGCCAACCCACTGCGCTGCGCCATTCTGATCTCCGTCTCCAACATACATTAATTCTGAAGTTCCAGCTACGAATTCGCCGGCAGTCCATATTCCTTTTTCCACAGCCACACTTACCCTGCCATCAGCGCCAATGTCTTCCCCAAATTGCATGAAATCCTGCATGTTATCGGCACTGGTAAATCCACTATTGTTCAGGTAAATGCCTACATCCGAAGAAACATCATCAACTGTGACAGGGAAAGTGATTTCCTCATCAGGGTCAAGAGTTAAATCGCCGCTCACTGGAGTGAGGGTAGAGAATCCCGGATAAGATTTTCTGATACAAAAGAAGTACCCGGAGATGTCTTGAGCAGCCGTGCCAAAGTTCTTCAACGTAACCAGATCATTCGCAGGATCTACTCCAACAATTCTGACCTTGTTTTCGGGAACCTCAACGGCATTACCCACCCACTGGGAAGCTCCGGTCTGATCTCCATTTCCAGTGTAGGTAAACTCTGAGGCCCCTTCCACAAATTCTCCGGCAGTCCAAATTCCTTTTGAAACAGCTACATCTTCTCTACCATTATTGGTGTAAGACCCATTGAACTGCATAAAATCCACCAAGGCAGATGAAGAGGTAAAGGATCCGCCCACATTGTAGACTGAGACATCTGATCCTTCATCATTGACACTTATTGAGAAGGTGACGGTCTCATTTGCACTAAGTGCCAGATCTCCGGAAGCGATAGTCACTGCATCAAGCTGCGTATAACTTCTTCTTAAGCAGAACCAGTACCCACTGATATCTGCCTCCGTTGTTCCAAAGTTCTGAAGGGTCACCTCGTCCGCAGCTGCGTCTACTTCCACGATCCGTACATTGATGTCTGTTTGTGGTTCGATTGGGTCATCACTATCATCTCCACAGGAAATAATGAACATCGTAGCGAATAACGCTATCATAATTTTTGCACATGAAGTGCCTCTTTGGACCAAAGTCCATGCTTTTGTTTTCATTTTGCTATTTAACGTTTAGTGTGTGTTTAGAAATTGTATTTCATATGGAAAAGCACGCCAGTGCTTTTTAATTGGACTTGCCCCCAGCCAACACCTCCAAGTGAATTTTTAAGATAGGGCTCCGCTTCCAAAGAAATTTTTTGGGTTACTCTTCTTGACAGGACCGCCGACAAATTGTAGACGCCAAAAAAGTGGTTGTTTTCATTTCGGACCTCCCACCCTTCCGGCTGCCTTCCATTGTTGGGCCAGTCGCCGTAGTCATAATCGTATTCTTCCGTCAGCATCAAGTAGCTACTGAGTCCAGCACTTGCTGATAGTGACGTTCTTTTCCCATCCACCAGCAGATAGCGTACATTGATCGGAATATCAATCACTTTGCAGTTGGCAAAGATCTCATCTGGTGTCCAACCCTGGGACCAAAAGTTGTAGGGTACTGTGTATTGTTCAACGTCCGTGGTGTTATACAACTTCCGGGTAAGAATGACGCCGGTGCCAATGCTTAGTTTCCTACTGATTGAATGTGACACGGTGACTCCAACATCCAGTCCCGGTCGGGTAAACTCATTCAGCTGTCCGACCGTGGTAAAATCAGGCGCCAACACCAAACCTATGCTCCATTTTGAATAGTTGGACACTGCCTCCTCATCCATAAACGATGAGTCGATCGGATGGACCAAAGGATCATCGATCTCGTAATTAACGACCAGGGGCCTTTCCAACTCCTCCAATGCAAACAGCGCTGTAATGGGATGCAGCCGCTGTCCCTGCCATGGCCCCTTGGGGTCGTTTGTTTCTTGTATTAATAAGCCTTCCTGCACTTCGGTTTCTGTTTGTATGGGAAGAAGTCCTCCTCCTGCAGAGGATGATTGATCGTAGTCTGGTTGGGACTGAGTCCCTACAATAGGAACATTTCCACTGGCATCACGAGCACCGAGTTCCACGTTATCAAACCCCGCCTGATGGTCACCCACTTCCCGATTCTCCTGAGCTATTTCATCCGATTCGATGCGCTGACCGGACTGAACTGTTTGATTGACCGATGGTATTTCCTCCGTCAGATCTTCTACAGATGGAGTCTCGCCTATCAAACCCTTGCTAGCTTCTGACTCAGGGGTTGTCCGCTCAGTCGCCTCGTCAATTGATGTGCTCGCTAAAGCATTGCTTTGTTCTCTTCCGGAAATGCCCGCAATCGCTAATTCTTCCGCACCTGCTTCAGCAGAGTCAATTTCCGTAACCACGGCAACACTTCCTTCTTCTGAGGGTAGCTGATTGCCATCTAAGCTCTCGGCTGATTGAGGCTCGCTTAGGCCAACATCAACATATTGAAATCCAACATAAGTAAGTATCGATAGCAACAACACTCCAGCAGGAATAATCCATTTTAAGTTAAACCATGGAGCGGCCCCTCCACTTTGAGCCAGTTGCTGCTCCATCGCCGCCCATGCACCTTTATCAAAGGCGACACCTTCCGGGTTTTTCAGGACCCTCCGTGCATACCGATCAAATTCCTTATCCGATAGCTTCCGTGAGCTCATAGTCTAACGTTTTTTTTATCATCCCTTTCAATAGCTGCCTCGCCCGAGATAGATTCGACTTGGAGGCTCCCACTGAAATACCCAATGTTTTTGCAATCTCTTCATGCTTATATCCATCAATCGCATAAAGGTTGAATACCGTTCTATAGGCAGGGGTCAGTTGCTGAACCAGTTGCAACAAGTCTTCATAAGAAAGTTGCGCCGTGATCAGCTCTTCGGCATAGATGGTCTCTGCTTTGCCGGAGTCGTACCCTTCTATAAAATCAAACTTTTTCATCTTACGGTAGTGGTCCGTGGCGGTATTGATAATGATTCTTCGAAACCAGCCCTTGAAGGTGTCGTTCTTGAACTTATCAATGGTCCTGAACACTTTCATGTAGCTGTCGTTCAGGATCTCTACTGCCTCTTCATACGTCGTCGTATATCTCAAACTCACACTCATACCGTAAGCGAAAAAGTGCTCATACAAAGCCTTCTCACTGCCGGACTTCTTCTTCTGGCAGTTTTTGATCAATATGTTGGCTTTGTTACTCAAGTGGTTGAAGTCACTTTTTCCGATTTTCTAGCCCGAACGCCGCTGTTGAAAAAATGGTTGCGTCGGAAAATCGAATTATCTGAAAAAATCAATTAGCAAGTCAAGATAAGCAGTTCTTGAGGATTTACAGGTCACAATCTCAAGTGCTCCCCAGGTGTTCTTAGTACTTTTTTGAACCTAATCAACCGTAGATGCAACCACGAGCGCATCCAACTCATCAACCCTCAAAAAGCACTTAATCTCTAAATATTAAAACCTAACAATTCCGATGCAAAAAAATGACACCATTCCCAGGTGGAGGCTTTACTCCTTACGGGCCTTGTTTTTTCTCAACTTCATCAGTCTGGCTTTTGACAACTGGTCTACTATATTATTTCCGGACTCGCAGATGGACGTTCTGACGGGTGTATCGATCAGCTTTTGGGCCGCATTCTCCCTGCTCAACCTGCTGGGAGTACGATTCCCACTAAAATTCCTACCCATCCTACTGTTGCAGTTGCTCTATAAATCCGCCTGGATCCTTGGGACTTACTACCCTGCCTGGTCGACAGAGAACCTAGATGAACATCTACAATCTTTCTTCTGGGTGTGTGTGGCCGGAATCGCGCTCAACCTACTGATCCTGCCCTGGAAGTACATTTATCAAGAATACCTGAGAAGCTTCTTTAGGTTGAGGTAGCTTTATTTCTTGGTCATAGAGTGCCGAATGTACTTTTCCAGTACCACGGTCATAATGATGATCAGATAGAATTGACCGGCCAATCCGGTGAATATGGCTGCCTTTTGTGCCACAGGCGTTACAGGAACAATCTCTCCGTACCCAATGGTCAGCAGTGTGATGAAGGCGTAGTACATGATGGCATCTGCTTTTACAAAGTAGTCGCCAGACTCAAGCAGCACTCCTTTGAAAGCACCCGGGTTATTCAATTCGATCAATATGAAAAGAAAAAACGACATGAACCCGAGCGAAATGTACCCGCTGATCAACCCCATAATTACATTCTCACTCACCCCTTCGGCCTTCCATACTTGTTTGATTAGACTAATCGTGATTACGGCTGAGAAAAGTAGATAAATCCCCATCCGGATCATGATCCTGTCGGTGTTGTTGCTCCGCATCACCAGGTCTGCTCCAAACAAATAAGCGGCCCCAACAAAGAGCACGATGAAGAACCACATGAGCTTTTTGTTCGAAGAAATCAAGTTAATGCCTGCAGCGATCGAGAACGTAATCAAAATGGGCTGCAGGGTGTACTCGAAGAAGTCTTCAGGGAAAAGCAAAGAGCCAAACAGCACCACTACCTGGCTCAATAGAAAAATATCGAAGCGATGGGCAAACAGGAATTTCCTAAACGAATTAACCATCTCTAAATGTACTTATCCTTTCAGTAACTCCTCATTCAACTGGTAGTTCTTGTAGCTGACTTTGAATAGAATCGAATAAAAGGATGGAATAAAAATCAACGTAATGATGGTACCAAATAGTAATCCGATCATGATAGAAACTGCCATTCCTTCCCACATCTCCCCTCCACTCAGGTAAAGGGGCAATAGTCCCAAGACGGTGGTAAAAGTTGCCAGCAGGATCGGACGAAAACGTTGCAGACAGGCTGCAATTACCGAGTCCTGTACTGTCCTCTTTAGCTCATTCTGCTCAATTTCAATTCGATCAATCAGCACGATGGCATTGTTAATTACAATTCCAGACAAGGAAATCACACCAAGAAAGGGCATGAAGCCGAAGGGCTCTCCGAAGGTCAACAATCCTACCACAACCCCGATTATTCCCAAGGGAATGGTGGTTGTCACCATCACCATTTTCCGGAATGAATTGAACTGGATGATCAATAGCAACAAGATGATAAATCCCGATAGCGGCAAATATTTAATGACCGCACCCATATTTTCAGCGGTGTTTTGGGCATCTCCCCCAAACTCATACTGATAATCCGCCGACCAGTTTGCTTTCTCTTCTTCCAGCCATGGGGTGATGCTGGCGGTAATGGCACTTGCATTGCCCGCTGAGGTCAACTCACTGGAGATATTGACGGTACGACGAATATTACTCCGTTTGATTTTTGAATACTGCCATTGCGGCACGATCGTCGCCACCTGCAAGAGAGGCACACTTCTGCCTGTGTTTTGGGAATAGACATTCATCGTCTCCAGTGACTCCAGCGACTGTTGCTGTCCGGAGCTACTTCGCATAATTACCGGAATGGACTTGTCGCCTTCTCGGTATTCGCCCGTTTCAAACCCGTCCAGGACCGTGCGGAGGGAAGTGGCGATGTCTTGATTGGAAACACCCGCAGCCTGAGCCCTGTTGTCGTCAATGTTGATCACCAGCTTTTTACTTTTTGGTCCCCAATCGTCTTTGACGTTTTTAGTGCCCTGGATCGAGGAAAGCTGCCCTTTCACTTTCTTGGCAATCCTGGCCAGTTCGTCCGAGTCGGGACCCGATACTTTAATCTCAATCGGCACGCCTCCGCCGCCTGCTCCCAGTGGACCTACCTTGATGTCGGCACTTGGGAATGAGTTGAAACAGAAAGCATCAATGATGGCAATCGCCTGATTATTAAATGCCGCTGCCGAGGTATTCACCAAGAGGTGCGCATAGCTGGAGTTGGCTTCATCGGGTGAGTACCCGAGATCGTAGGATTCGGGACCTTCTCCTATATAAGAGGACCAACTAACCAGACCATCTACCCTTCGTTCGTTGACTTGGAGTGAATCCCTGAAAAACTGATCAATGGCTTCGACGATGGCTGAAGTCTCTTCGATCTTCGTTCCTGAAGGCAAGTTTACATCTACGGTGATCATGTTCCGATCACTATCGGGGAAAAACACAAAAGCGATTTTTGTGAATCCAACAAGCGAGGCAAAAAACATGATGGCGATCAGTCCCATGACCAGGTACTTATTGGAAAGTGCTACAAGAATCAGGTTTTGGTAACCGACCTTCAGGCGATCAATGATTCGATCCACCAGTCCGGGTTTCGATTCCCCCTTGGGCTTGATCTTCAAGAAGAGGTAACAAAACATGGTGATGACCGTCAAGGCGATCAACCAGGATGAAAGTAGTGCCAGGCTGATAACGACGAAAATGGGCCCAACGATGTCCCCCATAGTGGACTCCGCAAGGTAGAAGGAAAGAAAAGCTGCAGAGGTTGTAAGGGTAGAAATGAGGAGTGGGGTGAATAATTCTGAGCAGGAGTCTATGGCTGCCTTTTTCCGGTCGATCCCATTTTCCATTTTGACAATAATGGATTCCGCCACCACAATGGCATTGTCCACCATCATACCCAGCGCCATGATCAGCGCAGCTAACGTCACCTGGTTCAACCCCATGTCGATAATTCCCATTAGCATTAAAGTCATAATGGTTACGATCGGGATGAGACTTGCGATGATGGATCCTGTTCGGAAGCCCAGGAAAAGCAGCATTACAATAAGCACTATGGAAATGGCCTGCACAAGATTGACAATAAAATCACTGATCTTAAAGTCAATGTACCCATCGAGCGAGGAGAGTCGAATCAATTCAAGACCCAACGGAAGCCGCGACTCCCATTTATCCATGATGGCATTCACCTGAGTACCCAGGTTGATTACATTCGCACCTTCCTTCAGGTTGACATGAAGCGATATGGCATTGAGCCCATTGACAAGGACTTTTTGTTTGATGGGATCAATGTACCCTTTTCTGACCGTTGTGATGTCTTCCAAAGCCACCAACTGCGAGCTGTTACCAACTGGGACCAAGGTTTGTTGAATGTCAGAAATGTCATTGAAGTTTCCGGTCGGCTCCAGGATGATTCGCTGACCTTCGATGTTGACCTGTCCCCCAGAACTGAGGATGTTGGTGGACGAGATAATGCTTTGCAGCTTGCTGGAAGTCAAGCCGTACTCATTCAATAAAGCATCGTCAAACTCGATGAAGACCCGCTCTTCCTGTTCACCGCCAAGCTCCACCTTGGCTGCATCGTCGAGCTTGATCAGGTCGTCTTTGATGTCGTCGGCATAGTCCTTCATTTGTGCATAGGAAAACCCGTCGCTGGTCAAGCCGACCACAATCCCATAGA
Source organism: uncultured Roseivirgaceae bacterium (assembly GCA_964591785.1). Taxonomy (GTDB): domain Bacteria; phylum Bacteroidota; class Bacteroidia; order Cytophagales; family Cyclobacteriaceae; genus Ekhidna. The sequence goes on along the minus strand of CAZQDI010000048.1, from coordinate 17,125 downwards.
CATCTCCGATACCGTCATCCTTTAGCGAAGGATTCACTCCTTGTGGCAATCCATCAACGTCACTTAACTTTCTTCTCAGCCGGTCCCAGACACTTTGCAGTTCGTCGGGGCCCACATCTGTTTTTAGTTCCACGTTGACAACGGACAGTCCAGACCTTGAAGTGCTGGTCACTTCCTTTAGCTCCGGTAGTTCCTGTGCGATTTTTTCGATTTTGTCACTCACCAGCAACTCCACGCGCTCGGGACTTGCACCGGGAAACTGGGAAACGATACTCGCAACTCGTACGGTATAGGGAGGCATGCTATCCCTGCTCAATCCCTGGTACATCACTAGTCCCATGACCACGATGACGGCCAGCAAGGTAAACGTGATCCGGTTGCGCTCAATGGCAAATTGTGTTAGGTTCATCAGATTGCTCGTTTAGCGGGGATCAGTTTTCAAATAATTTGACCTTCATATCCTCTAGCAAGGTTTGCAGTCCTGCGGTGGCAATCAGTTCACCTTCCTCCAGACCATCTGCAATTTCAAAACCGCCAGCAGTGAGCTGGCCCACGGTTACAGTTCGGCGCTTAATCAGGTAATGTTCCTCCGTAGCTTCCAGGGTGAACACGAAATTCCCTTGCTCATCCTCTCCCACAGCTTGCACCGGAACCATCAGCAGGTCCGGTTGTCCAGGCTTGGACGTATTGATGCTGAACGTGACGGAAGCCGCCATACCCGGACGCAGCGATTTAGTATCACCCAGCAGTTTGACCACCACCGGGTAGGTCGCCGTTTGGCTGTTAATGGAAAAGGAAACCTCAGAGACGACGCCCTGAAAAACTTCTCCCTGCAATGCTGAGAAGCTTATTTCTACCTGATCCTGAACGTTGACGTTTGTAATATAGCTTTCAGGAAGACCCAGGTTGACCTCCAGATCCCCTTCGGAGCTAAGTACCATAATGGTTTGACCGGCACTGACATTTTCATTCACTTCCGCACTTAGAGATGATACCGTCCCCTCGATTGGCGCATAAAGCTTGCAATAGTCCAACTGGGCACGTGCCAGCTTCCTCGATTTCTTGGCCGAGCTTTCGTTTGCCTTGGCTGATTCGAAGTTGGCCTTTGCATTTTCAAAGTCGCTCAGTGAAGTACTCCCATTTTCATACAGTGACCGCACCCGCTCGTAGTTGGACTTCGCCTGCTTCTCTACCGCGTCTGCATTCTTCACCGACGCATCCGCCTGCTCGTATTGCAGCTGAAAATCGGAGTTGTCCAGCGTGACCAACAGTTGATTCTTTTGCACCTCGTCGCCGTCCTTGACTCGAAGCGATTGGATATTACCGGATACCTTGAAACTCATGCGAGTCTCCGTGCCGGAAATCGCGGTACCGGAAAACGTGCGTTGTTGAACGCCTCCACCCAATACTACCTTTTCATACATGACTGGTCGTATGACTTCTTCTTTTGCTTCTTCCTTGCTCCCACAAGAAATCAGGATCGCGGAGATCATGAAGCTAACTATAAGTTGTTTTAAATGGCTTTTCATTGGTTAGGGTCGTCTTTAGTTATTAAAATAGGTTGTTATATCATTGATGTAATCTTCCTTCTGCTGGTCCGTCATCAGCATGAAAAACGAACCGGAAGCACGTTCCATATTGAGGAAATCGATCAGAAATACATAGACTGCATTGGCGCTGTTTAGCTGGCCTGAGATGGCCGCATTTTGGGCATCCAGTAATTGCGTAATGGTCACGACACCTTTGGAATACGAGTCCTGCACGATTTCGAAGTTCCGGACCACCGCCTCTTCCGCCTCTTGGGTCAGGGTAATGTTTCGGAACGAGGCCCGGATGTTCTCCAGTTCCGACCGAACCTGCTGTTCGATCAGTCGTTCCAGGTTGACCTTCTGCGTGTTGAGCTGCAACAGCTGCACTTTAGACTGCTGGTACTGCGCGGTTCTTCGGTTCCCCTGAAAAATCGGAAGCGATGCACCCAGTTGCAAGTTCCAGTTCCAATCGTTGGGCGCCGGGCCGAGGGCTGTATTGAACTCGGAGCCAGCTCCACTGCGATAAAACTCATAGTTGTAGGTTCCTCCCAGCGAAACTGAGGGTAGGTAGCGATTTCGGTCATTCAGCAAGACGGATCGTTCTTGTGCCTGCACGTTGTAGCCGACCTGCTTGATGTCCGGGGTCGTCTGCTTTGCCCGGTCCACCTGAAAGTCTGCAAACTGATAGAAGGATTTAGGATTGCTGACCAAACTGCCGATGGATTCATTATTGATCATCAACCTGCTGTCTTCCAAATCAACCTCCGAAGTGTTGAATTCTTCATCAATCGGCCGGTTGAGAATTTGATTCAAGAAGATCTCTGCCTGTCTTCTGGATGCAGTGGCATTCAAGAGGTTGGCCTTGGCCGTGGCGATTTCTCCCTGCCAACGGTAAAGATCCGAAGGCCCACTCTGTCCCAATGAAGAACTCACTCGAGCCAGTTCAAGGTTCTTCCGCGTGAGCTCGAGGTTTTGCTTTTGGATCAGCTCTGCCGTCTTGGCCTGCATCAAATTGAGATAGACCGTGGCGACATCTAACACGACGTCCAGCGACTGAGCTTCCAACGCTTCATTCTGGGCCGCCACCAGGTATTGTTGAATGCGGTTGTTGGCCAACACCTGCTCAGAGTAGATGGTTTGCGACAGTTGCAAGCTTCCTTGTCCTCTGTTTTCCGGGTTTTGACCAAAAGCGGAACTGGCGGTGGTCTCGTCCAACACCGTGTGCGTCGCAGAGGCGTTGACTTCCGGCATTAAAAATGACTTTGCAATGCTGGCATCTTCCTGCACAATTTCGACGTCTTTTCGGGCGACCTCCAGGTCCAGATTTTGTTCCAGACCCTCCTGGATCGCGTCAAACAAATTGATGGTGCGCTCGATGTCATCCCTGGCTTCGTTGATAAGCACCGCTTCGGCGAGGGCATCCCAGCTGGGGCTGAAATCAATCTTTCTGGCTGTCGCCATGTTGATGACAAACTCCTCTTTCTGCAAGATCTTCACATTCAAATCTTCCAGGTCCTCATCATTGAGGTAGCGCTGAATGTTGAGGGCAGTCCGGCGAATGATTTGCTCCAGGTTGGAAGTAGGTGCTACTCCGCCTAACACACCACGCTCCACGTCCGGTCGCCCAAAAATGGAAAAAGACTTCAGGCCCTTTTCATTGATTCCATCAATCAGTTGCTGATATTCTTCATCCGACAAGACGTCTGAAGGGAATAAGTAAACGGCATCTGCTGCGGCTTCCAGCTTGGCCAGTGTAGCACTGGCGGTTGGTTCAGTAAAGACAAAATCATGGGTGGATTCGAGGGCTTCCAGTCCCTCATCCAGGAACCCTTTCATTTCCGGAATTGCCTTAAAAAAGTTTTCATCTTGCACAATTGCCAGGCGCTCGTACCCGATCAACTTCTTGAAGACCTCCAGATCTCGCAGTGGAGAATATGGGAGTTCCAGATAAGCCAGGTTTTTGACGCCCGAGGTGCCCTTGTTAGTCAGCGGAATGTTTTGTACCTGCGCGTTCAATACCGTGACGGCGATCACGGGTTTTGGATAAGGTCCATTCTTTGAGACCACGTGCGAACTGATGGCATCCAATCCTAGAATGAGATCAATGGAGCCGTCAGCCAGGAGCTTGTCCAGGTTGGAGCTGACCTGATCCGGGTCACAGTTGCCGTCCAGGATGTTCGCATCGCCCAGAACCAACTGATATTCTGATTTCAATAATACTCGGGCCTCGTCGAGAATGGCATTAGCAAACTGCGACCACCCCGGATCCGGACACGTGGTGAGCACACCAATATTTACAACACGATCTTGTGATAGTCCAGCCATGCTGAACAAATACAACGCAGACAATAGGAGCAATCTGGGCATAGAACTTTGATTAGGGACCCGCAGGTCGGTTAGGTGTTTCATATCAAAAATTACGTTACAAGAAAGTAAGGAGCAAATAATATGGGCATGTGTTACGAATTCATAATTTAGATTAAGAGCAAAAACCCATTAGCACCCAGGATACCTAGTTGTCCGCCGGATAGTTCTTAAACATCTTCTTAATGATCTTCTCCACCAGCTTCTTCCTTTTGTCAGGCTTCATGTCAGGATCGGGCTCACCCTGCCAATATCCGGTCCACACCGTCACGTCACTTTTTTGATCAATGATGTTGATGACCAGCCGGGCCTTCACTTCTTCGTCGATCGATTTGGTATAGACGGTACCCACATACCTCCCCCGGGCCCTTGGAGCCCCGTAATACCTGCTATAAACCGTCTTGGGTTGTTTGCTGACATTGATCGACCGGTCATAGCTGACCTTTACGTCAACGATGGCGTCCACTACCCCTTTGCGCTTTTTCACACCTTTTTCCTCCAGGTTCGTGATTAGCGTTTTTGCCAGGTACGGCTGCTGTTTGAATTGATCTCCCAGCCGATAGGTCGCCTTGCTAAAATCGAACGTAGCAAATGTACTGAAGTCGAAATCCCCGTCGTAGAGCACTGACACCTTGCTCTGTGCGTGGGATGTTGCAAAAAGAAACAAGGAAAGTACACTGATCAGAAGCTTTTTCATCGGGAAATATTTTAGTGGGTCATCCATTTTCTATTTTCAATAAACCCGGTAGGCAACCGATAGCCCAAGCGTAAAAGACTGAATTCGCGGTTCGTAGGAACTGATCTCCGTGTTGCTGTCGATGGTGGTGGCTACGTCAGAATAGTTGACCACGCCGCCACTGAAGGTGAAGGTGGGCATTAAGGAAAAATGCCTTCCAAAGTCATTTCTCAAGCCGATGCCGATGTCGTATCCTACTCCTAAAGCGGTCTGTGAATCTCGATTGAAATTTTGAGAGGCCGAGTCATCCGAAGTCGTGACCCGTAAACCGGGCGTAGTGGCCCACATGGGACCCAGCGCCACCCGCGGATAAAAGGCCATCTTCTTCCCTACCTTGATTTTGTATGCAATGCCAGCCAGAAAATAATACGTTTTCCAGTTGTCGGTACTGCCAGCAAAGTTGCTATCGGGATTCTCTTCATTGAATTGGCTGATCACTTCGTCCACATTGGTTTCAAAAAACTGATGTCTGAATGTTGCGATCACGGTGAATTTTTCATTCAGGAACCAGCCTCCGTAGAGGTCGACCTTTTTTCCATTTTCTGCAAATCCGGCTCTTCGATTATTCACATCGGACTCCTTGAAATCGCCAATGGAGTAGCTCGTACCGTACGACATGCCGATGTAGAATTTTGGTTCTTCATTTGGACCTTGCGCCATG
>CAZQDI010000048.1:1777-11815 GCA_964591785.1 uncultured Roseivirgaceae bacterium | reverse complement strand
TGACAATTGCCAGAAGGGTGAGGGTGAGTTGTTTTATCTTCATACTTAAACGATTAGTCAACTCGGGACCATTCCACCGTTCTCGTCGCCACCCCCGCATCCACTTCCAGCAAAAGCTGATTGCCCTCAACTTCACAGACCACATCAAATAGCTTGTCTTTTCTCTTGTTGTACAGTTTGCCGATCCATTTCCCATCGGCGTAAGTCAAATTCAGCAGTTCAATTTTTTCCATCCGCTCGCCTTTGCGGTTGAGTGGATGCCCAATGAAATCATCGCCGGATTTAAAAATTTCAACTTTCGTTTTATCTGCGTCCCAGGTACCCAAAATCGCATCGGATTTCTGTGCCGCAGCTGGCACCAGCGACAGTAACGCAAGTGTTAGCAAGAGTAGTTTTGAAAAGGTATGCATGAGTAAGGTGATTGAATATGACCGTAAACTTCCCCTTTTGGCAGGACTTTCCACTTTACAAATGTTGAAAAATCAAACAGTACTATGATTTTTCCTTTCTAATTCTGCTCAGCTGCGTAGGGGTCACACCGATCATGGAGGCGATGAAGCGAAGTGGGAATCTTTTGACCAAATGTGGATTGGTCTCCAATAGGTATTGATAGCGATCCTTTGCTGTTCCGGTCATGAACATCAATTGCTTTTTCACAATCTCTACCGTGTTGTCCGCAATGTATTCCCGTATGAGGATATTGAACACCAAATTGGTCTCTAACAGATTTCGAACCTTATCCATCGGAGCGACCAACACCTGCGCATCTTCCAAAAACTCGATGATCGTAGGAGTCTTGTCTCGGGTTCTGACACTGACAATATCCGAGAGAAAGGTATTGACCAACGATACATGACCAGTCACCTCGTTACCTTTTTTATTTACCAGGTAGGACCTGGAACTTCCACTGGTGAGAAAACCCAGCTGCTTTATTTGGGTATCACGCTCCTTGAATCTGGTGCCTTTACTGAAGGTTTTCTCTTCGAAAATCGACAAGATCTCTTCGACATCCCCGGCTTTGGGAGTCTTGACTCTTTGATAGATGAACGCTTCGAGTGGATTGATCATGGGTTCATAGGACTTCAGCAAGTATAAATCAAACTCCACAATCAAGACAAGGTTCCAACCGATCCTGAAAACACTCCTGATGGACTTAAATCATACTGATTAAGTCGCCATAAACAGAACTTATGCCCCATAGTTTAAGGTTCCGATAGAAAGCAAACAGACCTCCTATTTGTTTCGTTGAACCTAGTGTAAATAAAGTGAACCAAAATAAAATTTTACTACAATGAATAATGACTTAACAAAAGAGCTGAATCAACTTTTATCAGATTTTCACCTCTACTATCAAAATACACGAGGTGCCCATTGGAACATCAAGGGGCCGAGGTTTTTCGAACTACATGCCAAATTTGAGGAGCTCTACACGGGTGCACTCACAAATATTGACGAGATCGCTGAGCGAATTCTGACCATTGGGGGACGACCTCACCATACGTTGGAGACCTACCTGGAAGTTTCTTCCATCGAATCCGTTCGGGATGAATCCAACGATGAGGCCTTGGTCAAAATGATTATCAATAACCTTTCGGCTTTGATTGCACAGGAAAACAAAGTCAAAGAGGCAGCCAATGCGGTGAACGATCACGAAACTGAAGACATGATGATCGCCCTGGTCAATGAGCAGGAGAAAACTAAGTGGATGTTCAATTCCTGGTTGGGGAAATAGTCCCCTTCATCATCAGGGACACTCCCATGCTTCGGGTGCCCGGCTGAAAGTTTCACATTTCATTAACAGTGATCGCGGAAAGAAGTGGATACCTTGCCATTGAATCAAACAGCAACTCAACATGAACAAGTTTTTCGCAGTCCTGGGTATCAGCATTGCCGCCTGCCAACCCGTGTCCGAAATGAATGGTGGCTGGAAGAAAGTCTTTATGAATGATGCTGCGGGTAATTCGGTATTTGGGGACAAACAGGTATTACTTGATGCAGTGCGCTTAGGGTATCCCGTCCGGATTGGCTGGGGCAGCAACCGGGTAGAACATGTTGCCGATGCAGAATTCCTGACCATTCTTCAGGGCGAAGAGGTCTTTGCCCAAATCGATCCCATCGTAGGACAAGCACCAAGAATTGACGGGGATTCACTGAAGATCAGATTCCGCACCAACAATCACTGGACGAAAATTGCTGGCACAAATGGCTATTCTACCAGTCTAATGACCGACTATTTTGCCGACTCCATCGTAGGCGGTGGCGTAGACCGTTACAGTGCTACCACCTGGTATGTGCTCTATCCCAGCGCAACGCAATCGATCGAAGCACGACCGCTCTGGCGGAAGGAATCCCCCTTGTGGGACAAGATAGATACCAGTGAATGACGTTCATTAGCTAGCGCCCATCACAGATGCCCTTCCTATATTTGGTCTTCTACTACAGAGAACCATGAGAATCCAACGGTGTATAGGTTATGAAAACGCTGATTGAACAAGAATTTGGTCTTGCGGTCGAACACCTCAAACACCTCAATGGGTACGACAATAAGAACTATAAAATTTCCACGAAAGACCGGAGTTTTGTTTTCAAAACTTACGTGCCTTCCCAAGAGCTGCACGACATTATCACGGCGGAAAACGAGACGCTTCAATTCCTAAGCAAAACACTGGGTGAACAAGTCCCGGCCATCATCCCGTTTGCGGACCAATCCAGCACCAAGTCCTTGCAGGTAGATGGTCAGCCGGCACTCTGCAGGATGCTGTCTTTTTTAGAAGGTAGGTTTCTCGGAGAAGCGCAGCATACGGTGGCGTTGTTTCAATCCATCGGTACTTTTCTGGCAGCGTTGGACCTGAAACTGGGCGAATTCAAACAACCCTCACTCCAGGCCCGACAATGGGAATGGGACCTCCAGTATTTTGACCTGAACCGACCCTACATGGAGGACATTGACAACTCAACAGACAGGAACATGGTCCGGTATTTCTTCCAGCAGTTTGAGGAAGTGGTGAGGCCAGTATTTCCGAAACTGAGAAAGCAAATCATCCACAATGATGCCAACGAATGGAACTTATTGGTTCAAGACGACCAGGTTTCGGGGATCATTGATTTTGGGGACCTTGCCCACTCCTTCCTTATCAACGAAGTCGCCATTGCCATCACTTACGGCTGTTACGACAAGGAAGAACCCTTGGAATGGGCCACCGTCATTTTAGAAGCCTACCACCAGACGCTGCCATTGCAGGAACAAGAAATTGCAGTCTTGTACTATTTGATCGCGGCGCGCCTCTGTACTAGTGTGTGCAACTCCGCGCATGCCAAAAAAGCAGATCCGGGGAATACCTACGCCTCTGTCAGTGAGGCGAACGCCTGGAAGATGTTGTACAAATGGTTGACCCTAAATCCAATACGTGTCGAAAGTGTGTTCCGAAAGGCCATTGGACTGCCTGAAATAAAGGCATCCGGCACACAACATTTGGTAGAAAAAAGAGCCCGGTATTTTAGCAAAAATCTTTCTACGAGCTACCAGCAGCCAATACACATGACCCGTGCTGCCTTTCAGTATATGTATGATGCCGCTGGAAATACGTTTCTTGATGCATATAACAACATACCGCATGTGGGTCACTCACACCCCAAAGTGGTGCAAGCAGGTCAGAGGCAGATGGCCCAACTCAATACCAATACCCGGTACCTGTACCATGAATTGGTGGATTATGCGGAACAGCTACTGAGTCGTTTTCCAGACTCATTGAGTAAGGTCTTTTTTGTCAACTCCGGCAGTGCCGCAAGCGACTTAGCCATTCGTTTGGCACAGCATCATACTCGTGCCAAACAGGTCATGGTCATGGAAGCTGGCTACCATGGCAACACACAGACTTCCATTGAAATCAGTGATTACAAGTTCAACCATCCAAAAGGTGAAGGTCAAAAAGATCACATCCTGACCACTCCACTACCCAATTCCTACATCGGAACTTACGCAGGTGCCCCCAATGCGGGCATGCGCTACGGTCAGGATGCAGTCAGGCAGATCCAGCACAGCACGGCACCCATTGCCGCTTTCATTTGCGAACCCATTGTTGGATGCGCAGGCCAGATTCCCCTCGCGGAAGGATACCTGAAGGAAGTCTATCCAGCCATTCGGGCTCAAAATGGGGTGTGCATCAGTGACGAAGTGCAAACTGGTTTTGGCAGGTTGGGAACTCATTTCTGGGGGTACGAGGCTCAAGAGGTGGTTCCGGACATCGTGGTCCTTGGGAAACCCATCGCCAACGGACACCCGATGGGAGCTGTGGTCTGCACCGAAGCGATCGCCACCTCGTTCGAGCAGGGCGTCGAGTTTTTTAGTTCGTTTGGCGGAAATCCGGTCTCTACCGCGATTGCCCAGGCGGTGCTGGAAGTGATCGAGGAGGAAGGGTTGCAGGAAAACGCAAGGATCGTAGGTGACCACTATCAAAACCTACTAAAGCGCCTGCAAACGAAACATGCAAGCATTGGTGATGTGAGAGGAATGGGCTTGTTTATCGGGGTTGAAATTGTCCAGCTAGGCAGCACAGCACCGGACACAGCATTGGCGCAAGTAATCAAAAATGGCCTGCGGGAGCGGCACATCCTGGTGAGCACGGACGGTCCCCACGACAACGTCATCAAAACCAAGCCTCCACTCTGCTTTACCAAAGAAAATGCAGCCGCAGTCGTACAGGCAATGAATGAGGTATTGAACAACGTCGGTGCCTAAGAGATTTAGCGGTAAAACTGAGCAAATCTCTGCATCACCTTCTCTTCGAAGCTACTTCCTGAAATCGACTTCTCAAGACGTCTTCCTGGGCAAAAAGATGCCCCCCTCCAACTACCACCATGACTTCCTCGTGTGCTTCCAGGGTTTTGATGATGGTGGAGATCATGTGGTCATTTCGGAACTGATCTGAAGACCGATTGATTTCATTGAGTTGGTTTCGATAGAAGTTGGGATAGTAATTGCCCGGATCGAAATTTCTCCAATCCAGCGGTTCTTTAAAAAAATCCTGATACTGCTGTTTCCAGTAAGCCACTTGCAATTCCTGCTTGTTCATGGGGATGCCGGAACGTTGCAAATTCTCCAGGAAGTAGGAAATGTTGCGTTCAAATTCTGCGTCGGTCATAGGGAATGCCCGATGGAGTCGTTGCTGCTGATCGATCTGCCGGCAGAAATACATGAGGATCACCTGGGTCCTGTTGTACAACTGGTTGAGTGATTCAAATTCCTCCGACATCGACGGCTCAATACTGGATACCGGAACAGCCGCTTCCCGGGCAAGTTGGATGGTAAAGCCCGGCTCGCCCGATTCCCGAATCGTACTGTCTTTGCTTGCATAGACGGGCCAGTTACTACCGCCTTCGTGCAATACGTACCTTGGCTTGAAGGTTGCAAAACTGGTGGTAAGCAGGTCAAAGAGCGAGTCTGTGGGGTCATTGGAGTGATAGGTCCCAAAGTACAACAGCCTCATTTTGCCTTTCTTCAAATTCAGAAGCTTTGGCAAGGTCTGTTGTTCCTGGCTCTGATATACGGCAGGTTTCTGGCACTGCATCGTCACCGGTCCTGTCACCACGAGCAGCATGATCTTCAAAAATGTACTCCGTAATCTCATGTCGATCAAGTAAAATCCCCCAAAAGCCGGACCGGGTTGCTTCCCCGGGCGGCTTCTGGCTAACAAGATAAAACCAAATCTCTACTCAAGGGATCACTTTACAAATCATCTGTTAGTTGAAAGTACAAGACACTCAAGACAAAGACATCTTCCCAGGTGCGTGAGGTATTGGAAGCCACGAAGGTAACTGCTCCGATATCTGGTAAGAGCATGAGCTGCACTGATGCCCCGCGCTGAGTGCCGCTATGACCTACGACATTCCCATAATTGGGATTTTCACCGTAGAGGTACAGCCCCAGGCCGTAGGGGTTTCCCTGCTTCTTCAAACCTGAATCCTTCGTCATCTGCTCGAATGAAGACCTGGAGATTAATTTTCCAGAGATCAATGCCTCGCCGAATGTAAGCATATCATCCACCGTCGAATAAAAGCCACCGCCGGGTATCCGGTCGCTCAGGTCGGTCCTGGGCATGTGCCTGACTTTTCCTTTGCCATTTTTAAAATACACCTCACTGATCGGTTTCGGAAGGGCACTGTACTGTTCAATGCCAGTGTTTTCCATTGCCAGGGGTGCCAAGATGTGGGTGTTCATGTACGCTTCATACGACTGACTGGAGACGTTTTCGATCACCAGTCCCAGCAGTACATACCCGTAGGTAGTGTAAGAAAACTGCTGACCAGGATCAGCTTCCAACTCATCCTCTACAAAAATCTTTGCGGCCTCTTTAAGGCTGGCGTATGCTTTGGTATTTTCCCGCTCTTTGGACGATTGATACGCACGGATTCCTGAAGAATGATCCAACAACTGGCGAACAGTCACCTCTGAGAGGTGTGCAGGAAGGTCTGGCACGAGGGCAGCGACCCGCTGATCCAATTGCAGCTTCCCCCTTTCCACGAGCTGCATGATAGCTGTGGCAGTCAGAATCTTACTGACGGAGGCGATCCTAACTTTGGTCTTAGCGCTGATGGACTCGTTGGATTCCCGGTTTGCAAAGCCGTCGCTCAAGGTCATTCGGGCGCCTCCTTTGGCCACACCTGCGACCATGCCGATGGACTGACTCTTCTGCAGGTAGGCAGCCAGCAGGGAATCGGCTTTTTGGTTTTGACCAAAGGCCATTGGAACTGTCAATACAAAGAATAGGTAGATACTTTTTTTCATGTTGCACTCGCGATTTTGTTTCATTGGAAGTACGATGGTAAAGGATGGAAGATGGTGCGCTGAACCGATTAGGGACGAATCGCTGCATTTTAGTGGCGAAATGCTAACCGGGAAGATTGGCACGATGCGGCTTCGTGACCGGCACCTCCGCTCCCCCCACCAGTATTTTGTCTTTGCTAGCCCAGTCTGTAAAGTGCTCCGGGTTGATCAGGTACGAGCGGTGCACTCGTACCAGAAAGTCGAATTGTTTTTCCACTTTGCTGAGGGTAGTTCGTAAGAGTTTTGTCCGGGGAGTGCCGTTCTCTTTGAAGGAGACTTCCACGTAGTTGTCTGAGCTGCGTATGTACAGCAGTTGGTCTCGCGTCAGGCGAAGTACGTCCAGTTTGTTCTCACCTCGAATGACCAGGTCCGTACTGGCTGGTTTTGCCAGCAGCATTCTCCGACTCCCAAACAGTACCGGCGTAATGATCAGCAGGATGGGCAAGTACTGTTCTGTCAGAAAGCGATAGGCTCCGTAATCACCATTGACGATGTCCGACTCGTAATACAGGACGGTAGGGATGAACACCATCACATAGAGCAAGAGGTAGACGATGGCTTCATTGGACCAATAGGATCGAGACGCCCGGACCAGCAGGTGTTCGATGGTGAGGAGGAGCAGGTAGCACAGCAGGAAGATGGCCCCATAGACCACCATGATCGTCACTCGGATCTTAAACGAGAGGTCTGAGGCATCGAATGGCGCAATGAAGATGAGGAAGGTCACAAGCCAGGCCCCAGTGACCAGTCCGGGAATGATTCGCTTCTTAAAAGGCAGGAGTTCGGGCATGAATTGGCTTGATCGATTCGTTTCGGGATCAAATTAGCACATTCCGTTTACTCCAGCTCAACGTGCAGAGAAATGGCGTCAGAGCCAAAAGAGTCGAGCAGCTAGAAAAACTTCTCGAGTTCAGGAAAAAAAGACGGAACAGCTGAGCAAAAAGACTCTGGCAGGTCGAAGAACTTCTCAAGCACAAGAAAAAAAGACTTGACGTCGGAGCAAAAAGACTTGCGCAGGTGGAAAAACTTCTCGAGCTCATAGCAAAAAGACTCCAGCTCGAGAAAAAAAGACTTGAACTAGAGGAGAAAAGATGCCAGCAGGCAGAAAAACTTCTCGGGCTTGAGCACCCATCGCCTTGCGCTCGCAAAAAAATTACTCGACCTGGCATAAAAAAGCACTGAAATGGCAAAAAATTGCTCAGAGGCAGAGTAGTTGAACGGTCTGAGGGGTCCTATTAGGTGCCAAAGGGGTCCAGATAGGTGGGTGAAGGGGTCTCCGAGGTGGGTGTGGATCGCTTTTGTGGGAGAGGTTGCGATTGACTAGATTTGATATAACTGTATGTTGAATAGGACCTAAGGTAATGATCCCAAAAAATTGATTTGGAATGTTTCAAATGAAAGAAGAAACAAATGAGACTGTCGAAGTAATCATAGATAAGAAAAGAAATACTTAAAGATTCAAATATGAACGAATTCTTAAATAAAATATCAATTGACAAATTAGTCCGTTACGGATATCCAGGCTTTCTAATTTTATTAACTGCAATCCTGTTTGAATGCGAAACCAAAGATTACATCAAGGAGATAGGAGGCTTAGTAACAACGATACTTTCCTTAACCGTAGGGTCAGCATTTTACGTTGTTTACCGGTATATAATAGGTGAGTTAGTATTGTATCAAGCAATGCATTTAATTCATAATTTATACGAACAGATGACTAGAAAACCTTCGAGCCCCCACACATTCTTAAGGAAAATTGGTAAAAGAAAAATTGGTTGGTTCAAAAGAAGGGTTTTATACAACCTTTTAAGAAGAAATTACTTTGAGCCAGAACAATCAAAAAAATACGATTTTGCTCATACTGAAATACATCTGGTCTATATCACAGGAGTTATTCTAGGATTAGTCACAACGATGTTTAGGACGGATAAACTTATAGTACTTGCTAACTCTAATGGTGAACTTTGGATTGCTTCCGCGACAATTATAATTGTTGCAATCATGATAGACATTCAACAACATTCAGTAGAATACAGAAGGTTTGTTGCTATGAAAAAAGACATTACCAAGTGGATTGAGAATAACTACTTCAAAGACTCCTAATTTACATCCATTGGATTTCGAGCAAATTTGCGCTCTATTGAAGTCAGTTAAGGTTCATATCCTCCGTCAAGTTTTCCAACTTTTATACCCCCTGCAACTCTACTTAGATATACCTTGATTAGACGCTGATTTTTTCTGGAAGTTGAAACCTTGATCATTAAGTACCCCAGCGAAATCCCCAAATTCGTTGGGGATAGCCTTTTAATGACGGAGGATTGGTTTTACCAAATCGTCGATGACTCGCTGGTCACCGGCAGGCTTGCATTTTATAGGGGATATTGCCGAAGGTAGAACTGAGACCATGGAGGATGAACATGAACAAATGAAGTGTGAATCAGAGATTTTACAAGTAACTTAGGTCCGTCAGCTAAACCAGATTCAAGTGCATAATCCCATTTATAATATGCCGCGTTCAAGTACTTTGATGCTTACGATCCTTCTACTCCTTGCAGCTTGCCGTGCCCCCGAATCTGGGCAAAAACCGGGGGATAGTCAGACTGAAACGGAGGAATCCAAACCGATTGGAACGTACTACTACATTCCCGGCGATGCCGCAAGAAGATATTCGCTTGAGCGCAAGGTACAAGTCATCAAAATCGAAGAAGCTACCACCGGAGAAACAGCCAAATTCTTTTTGAATAGACCAACGGAGCTGAAAATCACAACAAGTCAGCTCGCTGACTACCCGATTTCAGTTGAAGATGTCAGGAACGCTAAAATCGATACCACTCATATTGACGACTTCATTGTCACCATCACTCCAACAGATTCAACCTTCGAGTTTTCAATCTACCGGGACTTCAGTGATCGTCCTGCTGTATTTTCTCGAATCACCTACGATAAGGAAAAAGATAGCTTGCTTCACCATGCTTTTCTGAGGACAACAAAACTGATTGAAGGGCGAATCAAATTGAACGTTGAAAAGAATTCAGTCCAACCATGAGAATCTATTGCCTAATCCTGCTGCTTCTGTCCTGTAAACTAGTAACTGCATGTTCTTGTGAATCGCTGGGAAACTTCTTCAAAGCCGCAGAGGCCAGTGAATTGGTGGTCAAAGTAAAAGTCATGGAAAAACTGGCAGGCGCAAACGATTTCAATGAAAAAATGAGGGT
>CAZQDI010000048.1:0-1677 GCA_964591785.1 uncultured Roseivirgaceae bacterium | reverse complement strand
GTATGGACTCTTTGGACGCTAAACAGTCTGCTGGTGCTGCTGATCGCGGTGACGCCACTGGAACTGACCCCTTACCGGATCATCTACGGACTGATCGGATTTGGATTAGTGGGACTCCCCCTTCTGAACTGGATGAAAAAACGCACGCATCGCACTGGAATTTCCGCACTCATTCTTTCCCTCATTTCGATTGCAAGTGTCAGCTATTTCTCCACCGCACTTGACTGGCGCGGACCGTGGAAAACACAAACCATCCAGTACCGACACCTGCATCTCTCGCACAGAACCATCGAGTTCCAGATGCAGGATAAAGGAGCACGCGGCTACAACCGGAGAACGGTAGATCGAATTCGACTCCTGCCCTTTCTCAGTTGGACACGAGAAACCTCCACCACGGAGATAGACCTCCTGACTTGGAAACTGGTGAAAGAAGATGTCAACGAGTTGGGACTGAAAGGGCCTTAGGACCGTCTCCAGTCATGAATTGGCTACCTCCTGCTAAAGAGGCAAAAGTCTTATCCAAACAGTTGGGAACCCTTTCAAGCTTGACATGTACCAACAAACCTGACATTAACTCGCTTATCTTTATGATTCTGTATGATGTTTTTCAAAAGACCCCACCCGTTCATCTTTGACAGGTCAAGTGTACTCTTGCCGGGGCTATTAACATTCCTGTTAATCGCTATCATAGCTCCTTTTGAATTTCAGAAGCTTCCCTTGGAAATGAGGCTTTTCTTTGCTCTGATTGTTGGAGGTATCTGTTCTTTTTCCGTGTGGCTTACGGTAACATTCCTAAGAAAATTCTTTCCGGTGTATATGGACGTAGAAACCTGGACCACGGGAAAAGAAATTACGTTATTTATTTCTGCCACCATAGTGGTATGTATCAGTATTTTCCTCTTCTTGTATGTTATTAGTCCCGCTCGGAGATCGCCGTTTATACTTTTAGGATCAGTGGCTATCAACACACTGGCCATTGGAATTTTTCCAATCTTTATCATTGTTCTCTATGAGCAATACAACCATCAAAAGAAACAGCTTGCAAAAGCAATGCAATTGAATAGAATGCTGCATTTCAAGTCTAAAATAAGCAGTGAGATGATCCAATTGACAGGTGAGAATGGAAAAACAGAACTGCAGCTGATGCCTGAAGAAATTATTTTTCTCAAATCAGACGGCAATTATGTCGATGTTCATTACAGACTTAAACATCCTGAAAAGAAACTCATCCGGAACCGATTAAAATTTCTTATTGAGCAATTACCCAAGAGGCAATTTTTTCAATGCCATAAAAGCTATGTTGTGAATAAGGAATACATTCTCTCAGTAGTGGGCAATGCACGAAATTTTGAACTTAAACTCCGAGACATCTCAGACCCTATCCCGGTATCAAGAGGAAAATCAGAGGCTCTAAAACAGTTCCTTGAGGCGTAAGCGCCCCTTCATACCAAATTAGTCCCACAGACACCAAACTTCGCTCGCTGCCCTGCACCAATGCCTTCGGGGATTGAGTTTTGCACACATACAAATACGTTCATGTAGATGAGGAAGGCTTTGTACTATTCATTTGTGATTCTTGGACTGAGTCATGCGGTCAGTCAACCTTATTTAGAAAAGAAGACCCAACATCGATTCGCTCAGACCTATTTTGGTTTTAATGCCCAAATATCTCCTGCG